>NZ_DDYV01000149.1:0-2939 GCF_002348205.1 Desulfobacter sp. UBA2225
TTTCCATCATGATAACGGTCTTGCCAACACCTGCACCACCGAACATGCCCATTTTACCGCCACGGGGGAAGGGAACCAGAAGATCGATAACCTTTACGCCGGTTTCAAGAACGCGGACACTGGTGTCCTGTTCAATGAAAGCCGGTGCATGTCTGTGAATCGGACGCATTTTTTCTTTAGAAATATCGCCAAGTCCATCAACGGGACGGCCCACAACATTAAGAACGCGGCCCAGGGAAGCTTCGCCAACCGGCATCATAATGGGGGAGCCGGTGTCTTTTACGGCCATGCCTCTTTGAAGCCCGTCAGTAACGTCCATGCCGATGCACCGGACAACATTGTCGCCAAGGTGCTGGGCAACCTCGATAACCAGATTGTCTTCCATATCCCCGATGGTGGGGTTTGTTACAGTTAAAGCGGTCAATACCGGAGGAAGTTTTCCGGCCTCAAACTCAACGTCAACAACAGCGCCGAGGACCTGTGAAATTTTACCTATATTTTCAGCCATTTTATTCTCCTATAAAGCTGTTTTATCTATGCGTATATCCTAGTAGAGTGATTATCCCTTAAGGGCTTCGGCACCGCCGACGATATCCATGAGGTCGTTGGTAATGCCGGCCTGTCTTGTTTTATTAAATATGGTTTGCAGTTCATCTACCATATCTTCACAAGCCTTGGTCGCATTTTCCATGGCCCTCATACGAGCGGCATGTTCAGACGTTGACGTCTGAAGAATTGCATCAAATATCTGGATAAAAATATTTTTGGGCAGCATCTTACCAAGAAGCGCGTCAGACGACGGCTCACAAATGTGTTCCGGCAAAAAGGTGCCTTCTTTCGCCGGTGCAGCAGCTTCCTCGTTCACAATATCTTCAAGGGAAGGTATTGGAAGAATCTGCTTAACCGTCGGTACCTGTTTTGCCATGCCCTGAAATTCAGAATAAATCAGATATACTTCATCAACATCTCCGGCGAGGAAACTGTTGATCAATGCCTGACCCGAACTTGAAGCTACCGAGAAGTCTGGTCTGCCGCCAACAACGCCGATGTATTGGGCATCAATGGTTTGACCTGATTTTTTTGCCCAGTCACGACCTTTTTTGCCGTAACAGACAAAAGAAACCTCTTTGCCTTCAAGCTCGGATTTGAGCATTTTTACAGCTTTATCAATCAGATTTATATTAAATCCGCCACACAGTCCCCTGTCAGAGGTGCACAGGAGCAGGGCCACCTTTTTAACTTCTTCCTTGGGCACCAGGAGTGGAGATACTTCCTCTCCTGATTTCCCGGCAATGGATCCCAGAACTTCAGCAAATTTGGAAGCATAAGGCTTGAATGCTTCCATGGCATTCTGGGAACCGCGCAGTTTCGAAGTGGCGACCATTTTCATGGCAGAGGTAATCTGTCTAGTCTTTTTAACGCTGACTATTTTCGATTGTACTTCTTTTAACGTTGCCATATGATCTACCTTTGCGCCTATAAGTTATTGTTTGTTCTCACAAATTAAGTCCAGATTGACCTTAAATTATTTTACGGTCTCTTTGAACTCTGCGTCATAGGCTTCAAGGCATTGTTTGATCTTGGCCTCGAGTTCATCATCAATTTTCTGTTTTTCCTTCAGGCCGGTGAATACTTCCGGGAACCGGCTTTCAACAAAGGGGTAGAGGCCTGCCTCATAGGCAGGAACGGCTTCTTTGGGATATTTATCAAGATACCCTTTGGTGCCTGCATAAAGAATCGTTACCTGTTTTTCCATGGGAAGCGGTTTATATTGGGGCTGCTTAAGCAGTTCAACCAGTCTTTCACCACGGGTCAACTGTCTTTGGGTGGCTGCATCCAGGTCTGAACCGAACGCAGCAAAGGCTTCAAGCTCTCTGTACTGGGCCAGATCCAAACGAAGGGTACCGGCAACCTGTTTCATGGCTTTTACCTGGGCAGCACCACCAACGCGGGATACGGAAAGTCCAACGTCGATGGCCGGACGGATACCTGCAAAGAAGAGATCTTTGTCCAGAAAGATCTGGCCGTCGGTAATGGAGATAACGTTTGTGGGAATAAATGCGGATACGTCGCCTTCCTGGGTTTCAATGATGGGCAGTGCGGTCAAAGAGCCTGCACCAAGTGCATCACTCATTTTGGCGGAACGTTCCAGCAGACGGCTGTGGTTGTAAAAAATGTCGCCGGGGTACGCTTCTCGTCCGGGCGGCCGTCTGAGCAGCAAAGATACCTGACGGTAAGCTGCAGCCTGTTTTGACAAATCATCATAGATAATCAGGGCGTGTTCGCCTTTATCACGGAAGTATTCGCCCATGGCGCAACCGGCATAAGGAGCCAGGTACTGCATTGCGGCAGACTCGGAAGCAGATGCTATGACAACGGTGGTATATTCCATGGCGCCGTGCTCTTCAAGGGCGGCAACAACCTGGGCAACCGTAGATTTTTTCTGCCCGCAGGCAACATAGATGCACTTCATGTCGGTTTCTTTCTGAGCGATGATGGCATCAACCGCAACAGCAGTCTTACCAATCTGACGGTCACCAATGATCAGCTCGCGCTGTCCGCGACCAACCGGGGTCATACCGTCAACCGCCTTAGAACCGGTGTAGCAGGGTTCATGGACTGATTTTCTGGCAATAACACCAGGGGCAACCAGTTCCATGTTCATATATATATCAGATTCGATGGGACCTTTGCCGTCAACAGGCTCACCCGTGGTGGTTACAACGCGACCCAGCAGCGCTTCGCCAACCGGAACGGAAGCGATACGATCGGTACGCTTAACCACGTCACCTTCCTTGATAACCTTGTCATCACCAAGGATGGCCACACCAACGTTGTCTGCTTCAAGGTTAAGGGCCAGACCCAGAATACCGCCCGGAAACTCAACCAGCTCCATGGCCTTGACTTTTTCCAAACCGTAGACACGGGCAATACCGTCA
>NZ_DDYV01000103.1:0-43884 GCF_002348205.1 Desulfobacter sp. UBA2225
CCATGACCTTGTTGTCAAAACCGATCACGACCGCCCATTTGCCCGCAATTTTCCCAAGACCGTCAATGACATTGGTGGTGCCCTCAACGTTGTCCGCAGGGTTGAAAAGCGTATGAAGCGGGGTCCAGGTGCCGGGGTCCACGATATATTCCAGGCGCTGCCATACGGTCATCTGGCCGCGCTGGTTGATCTTTTCTTCGGGAATACCTGCGTTTTTAACGTCGTCCACTGCGGCTAAGATCTGTTTTTCCAACCCAAGGACCTGCTCATAATTATTCTGGGTGCGTTTTATGGTCCCTTTTTTGAGCGCTTTACCAAAAGGCGTCATGTTTTCAAAATAGGATTTCATTTGTTTTTCCTTTGACGCCTAATCAATGACGGCTAACAGATCATCCTCCTCCACAACATCCCCCGCCTTGACGACAATCTTTGACACAGTGCCGGAACAGGGGGCAAATATGGGAGTTTCCATTTTCATGGCTTCGATAACCAGAATTTCGTCGTCCTCTTCTATGGCTGCGCCCGGTTCAACGCTTAAGCTGACAATTTTCCCTGACAGGGGTGCGAGTACCTCTTCAGACATGTGGATCTCCTTTCTTAAAAAGTTACCTGTTCGCTTTTCTGATACCCAACTGATCCAGAGCAATAATCCACTTGCAGATATTGGCGGAACCTTCCACCATGGCATAAGTGGGAGCATCCCGGTAGTAGCGGGCCACGGGATATTCTGTGGAGTAGCCGTAGGCACCCAAAATCCGCATGGCATAGTTGGCACATTTGTAAGCCACTTCGCCGGCCATGTATTTGGCCATGGCCACATCCATGCCGTTGTTCAGTCGTCCCTGATCCTTGGCCCAGGCCGCTTTGTAGACCAGAAGACGGCTTGCTTCGATTTCCGTGGCCATCTGGGCGATCATGTCCTGGNNAGCTGGCCCTGGTCCTTCTGCCAGGCGGCCTTGTAGACCAGCAGCCGCGCCGCCTCGATTTCAGCCGACATCTGGGCGATCAAGTCCTGGTTCATCTGGAACTCGCCGATCTTTTTGCCAAACTGTTTTCTCTGATTACAGTACTTGACCGCTTCGTCCAGACAGGCCTGGGCCAATCCCACGCCGCCGGCAGCTGCAGACAGACGAGTCTGATTCAAAGACGAAAATACAATTTTAGCACCATCACCGGGTTTGCCAAGGATATTTTCCTTGGGTACCTTAACATTGTCCAAAAACAGTTCGCCTGTGGGGGAAGAGTGGGAACCCAGCTTGTCCAGGGAAGAAGTTTTTATACCGTCATAGTTTTTGGGTTCAATCACAAAGGCGGACAGCCCCTTGGAGCCGGCAGATTTATCCGTATAAGCGTAGTAGATCAAACAGTCTGCCACATCGGCATTGGAAATCCAGGTTTTATTGCCGTTGAGCAGCCAATGATCGCCCTTATCTTCGGCCGTGGAGGCGATGTTCATGACATCAGAACCTGCATCCGGTTCGGTGATGCAGAAGCCGCCGATGTATTCGGCAGTGCACAATTTTTTCACATATTTTTTACGAATTGCTTCATTACCGTATGTATAAATGGTGTAAGCACAGCCCAGCACCTGCATATTCACCTGGACCCTCAGGGATGAAGAGGCACTGGCCAGTTCCTCGGTCACGATCATGGCTGCCAGAAAACCCAAGTCTTCTCCGCCGTATTCTTCAGGAATTACTGTGCCGAAATACCCCATTTCACCCAGGGGATGCATCACCTCTTTAATGGGCAGGTAATGCGCCTCATCCCACTGGTCTGCAAAGGGAACGATCTCTTTTTTTGCAAATTTACGAATCTCTTTCTGGAGCATTTGCAATTCTTTGCTTAATTCAAAATCCATCTTAATCTCCCTCGCTTCTCTTAAGGCGTATCAATCCTTTTTATCCATTCAGATAGGATTATCGTAAAATTAAAAAAGGGTCAAGGAAAGTCTGATTAAATATTTGATCAAAAATGATTTTTAAACCCCTGCATTTTTATTTTATCCTTGCTGATTTAAATAATATTTACAGCAGAAACAAAGACTGAAAACAAATCAAAATTCTGTATTGAAAAATCTTATTCCCAGTGTGCCTGAACCCTGCGTCATGAAAGAGTTTGTAAAAAATTGTAAAAAACTGTTGGCTTTTTGCCCAGCAAAGCTCATTTTTGGGCAGAAATTATCAAGCGGATAATGGGTTCAAAAAATAAGAGAAATATATCATGGAAAATGACATTCTTATACATAACGGCATCCTTTTAACCATGGAAGATGGACTGCCCGTGATTGAAAACGGGTTCGTCCATATTAAACAGGGCAAAATTGCGGATTGCGGACCCGCACTCCCGGAACAGATAAGGAATATGGCCCAAAACCCTGCACGACAGATCGACGCCTGCGGCGGAATTATTATGCCCGGACTTGTGAACGGGCACACCCACACACCCATGTCCATGTTCCGGGGACTGGCCGATGACCTGCCCCTGGATCTCTGGCTCAATGGGCATATTTTTCCTGCCGAAGCAAGGAATATAAACCCAGAATCCGTGGCGCAATGGACAGCCCACTCCTGCAGGGAGATGCTGGCCGGGGGCATCACCACCTGTTGCGACGGCTATTTTCTGGAAAGCCATGCGGCAAAGGCCATGGCAGATAGTGGCATCCGGGCTGTGGCCGGCCAGGGGGTGATTGATTTTCCTGCGCCGGGCGTTCCTGATCCTGCCCAAAATATTGATCATGCCAAAGACTTTATTGAGAAAACCAGCACCCTGTCCCCGAGAATTACCCCGTCTCTTTTCTGTCATTCTCCCTACACCTGTTCAAAACAGACGCTTGTGGCGGGAAAGAACCTTGCCCGGGAAAAGGGGGTTCTGTTCCAGATCCATGCCGCAGAAACCCGGGCCGAGCCGGGTATGATCAAGGAAAATAGAGGGCTGTCCGTAATCGCCTACCTGGACAGCATAGGCATCCTTGATCCGGACACCCTTTTAATCCACTGCGTGTGGCTGGATGAAAACGACATTGAGATTATTGCCAAGCGCGGGTGCGGGGTCATCCACTGTCCTGAATCCAATATGAAACTGGCATCCGGGGTGGCGCCGGTACCGGACATGCTAGCTGCAGGTCTGACCGTGGGCCTTGGCACGGACGGGTGTGCATCCAACAACGACCAGGATATGTTTTCTGAAATGGACACAGCCGCCAAACTGCATAAGGTTGTGCGCCTGGATCCCTGCGTCATGGATGCCCGCACCTGCCTGAAAATGGCCACCATTGAGGGTGCAAAGGCCCTGGGACTGGGTGATATCACGGGCTCCATACACCCGGGCAAGGCTGCGGACATCATTGTGGTGGACACTACCGGCCTTCATATGACCCCCATGCATGACCCCTACTCAGGTCTGGTCTATGCGGCAAGGGCTTCGGATGTCTCCTGGGTGATGGTAGAGGGCAAAATACGCCTTAAAAAAAATCCGCCTCTCCATCCTTTGGGGACAGACAGACCGGCCGGATCATACAGGCCGACCACCCGTTGACTCCCTGTTTTGGATGTGCAGTGTCCGGCTTTCAATACTGTTTTTGTCGAGTCCCTTTACAACTTCGCTAACCGTTGTAAATGCAGTCTCAGCATGTTAGAATTCTTTATTATCAATTGGAGGGAATCGTGGAAAAACTAGTTTTTGGCCTTCATGTCAATAGCAATATCAATATTGAAATTATAAAAAAATCTCTGCTTTTTGAGCTGGTTAGAGAAGAGCCCACCGAACTCTTTTATATGACGGAGACAGGCGGTTATATCTTTATTGCCAACTACGGAAGTGTGGTGTTTGTCGATGTTGAACAGGATAAACAAACCCTTATCCTGCGCTCAATCCATAATCTCTTGGAAATTAAATCCACATCGGACTTTCAAAGTGAAAAATACACCATTGAAATCGACAGCAAAAAACAACGCAGAGTTCTTTTCAATAAAATCATTCTGACTTCATACGAGGTAGATAATATCTACACGATCATGTTCTCCATCGCCCAGTCCATTGCCTTAGGCTATTACAGTTCACGGTCTGAACATCTTCTAGAAGAGACAAGGGTTTACACCACCCAGCTGGAGACAAAAGGGAAAGTCGATCTAAAAGGCAGACAACTGATCCAGTATATCGGAAAAGCCCTGAACTTAAAAAATCAAATTGCCCGCAACCTCTATATCTTTGACACCCCGCAGCTCATGTGGGAGGAACAAAGCCTTGACCAGCTGCATACCGCCCTGACCCGTGAACTTGATATAACACTGCGCTACCGCTATATTCAGGAGAATCTGGGCATTGTCCAGGAGAATTTGGAGCTGTTTAAAGACCTTTCGCAGCACAGCCACAGTGCCCAGCTGGAGTGGATTATTATCATCCTGATCCTCATTGAGGTGGTCGATCTGTTTGTAACAAAACTGATCCACTAGTTTTAAAATATGAATGGAACGTTTAAGTTGTGAAGGAGGCGTGCATTATGGGAAAAAAGCTTAGGGCCTGTAAGGCGTGTAAAAAGAAAAAAGAAATTTTGCGAAAATCATCGGATACGTCAAAAGCATTTGTCTGCAAAAACTGTGGCGCCTCGTCAACTGAAGCTAAGATGCTTTGCAAACCAGTCATGAAGAAATTGACCTATTCATGCCAAAAATGCAAACGGTTATCAAATAAGGCCAAACGGTTGTGCAAGCCTGAAGAAATCATTTAGTGCTTATTGTGACGGTGCAATTTTCCAAAATATTAACAGAATGCTGTTTTTATGAACAATGAAAAAGACAAATTATCCCAGGAGAATTATGAGCTGTTCAGGGAGTTGGACCCGGACGTTCTTCAAAAAAAATTTCTCAATGCCCTGCTGAAAATCCAGAATGTCAGGCGTGGATCAATCTGGATCAAACGGGGCCGGACCTATGTTTGTGTTGAGGCCGCCGGCATTGACAGCGAAAATATTGTGGGGGTTACCCTGGATGCAGGCTCACCCTCCATTGTGGGGTGGGTAATTGAAAACGGCAAAATGACCATTGCCCAAGCGGGCTCCGATCGCCGTCACAACCGCGAGGTGGAAGCACATTTCGCCATCAAAAGCAGCCAGATCCTCTGTTTTCCTTTATTCATAGACGGACAGGTCTTTGGGGCGGTACAGATTATCGACACCAACCCTGACAGTATTCACCTCAATCTGGATTCTTCCTACCTTTCCCATTTGCAAAACCTGCTTGAAATCTGTTCCATCGCCCTGGGCAACGCCCTATGTTATGCCAGGGAGCAGAAAAAGAATCGCAGGCTCTCATCGGTTCTGTCCAGGGTTGAAAAGGAAAATACCATTATCGGCCAGAGCAAGGCCTTTCACAAAAGCATGGATCTTGTCAAAAGCTATGCACATACCGACTTCAATGTGCTGATAACGGGCGAAAGCGGGACAGGCAAGGAGCTTGTGGCAGAACGCCTTCACACGGGCAGTGCCAGAGCGGATTATCCCTTCCTGGTCCAGAACTGTTCGGCCATCCCCGAAACCCTTTTGGAAAGCGAATTGTTCGGGTATAAAAAAGGGGCCTTTACCGGTGCAACCCGGGACCGGGCAGGATTGTTTGAGGCGGCTGACGGCGGCACGGTGTTCCTGGACGAAATCGGAGACATGCCCATGGGCACCCAGGCCGCGCTTCTTCGGGTACTGCAGAAAAATGAGATCAAACCATTAGGCGCCAGCCAGGTCCGGTACATCAATATCAGAATCATTGCAGCCACCAATAAGGATCTTGCCGGGATGATCCAAGAAAACCGGTTCAGACAGGATCTGTATTACCGCCTTTCCGTACTGCCGATTCACCTGCCGCCATTGCGGGAACGAAGGGAAGATATTCCGTTGCTGGTCCGGCATTTTTTAAACGTGGAAGGTCGGAAAACAAACATTTCCGAAAAAAAAATCTCCCCTGAAGCCATACACCATCTGGTCGCTTATACATGGCCGGGAAATATCCGGGAACTGGAAAACCTTATCCGGTATTTGATGGTTACAACCCAAAACGAAATTATAAAACCGGTTGATCTTCCCGAACGTATTCTTAAAATCAACCCGGATGGGGTCACAGAAAACACAGCGCTAAGAAATACAGATCCCCAAACAAATGGGACACGATACCTGCGCGATATTTGCGCCATGACCTGGCCGGATCTTGAAAAAGCCTATGTCATGGCGCTCATGGAAAAATTTAACTGGAATATCACCTGGGCGGCAAAGGCATCAGGCATCAACCGCTCAACCTTTGCCTCGCGCATGCGCAAACTCGACATTCACCGGGGCACAGGAGAATCACCGGATTCAACCAGCATGGGCTGAAAGTCTTAATATTGACATGTCGTTCAATAAGACATACAGCAGCAGTGCGATAGAGGCTTTGGCCTGTAACCTGGAATCCCTCGTGGATAAATATGCCGATCCTGCAGATCCTCTGGTTGAGGCCACTTACCGATATGCCATGGAATGTGAAAGGGATTTTTTTCAGGCAGCCTTTGAATTCGCTTTGTAAGCGATAAACACCTCAACAAATAACGTTTTTGCCTCTACGCTCTTATAATAAATTCAAAACTGTAATTTTATTTATTTTACACTATGCGACAACTGTTTCTACGCCTTGCTTTTGCCCATTATGTAACCCTTTTGTTTTTCAGATAATTTTCTAAAATTGTTTTTAAAAAATTATCTGAAAAACAAAAGGCACATTTTATGCTTATTAAAAAACAGTTAAAAATAAAATAGATGTCCCGGATCCTAAGTGCTATACCGGTATACCCATAACAGATGAATAGACAATAATGTTGGAAAAAATTTATATTTCTAAAAAATTGACAAAGGTGAAGTTTCCGCTGGGCACCCCTTGGACAACCTGGTGTCTGTATAAGAAAATTGTTGGAGCCGATCATGAAATTTTCAAATTATAATCCAGATGAATACTATGATGAACTCTTCCACAAGGATGGCACCGTCAGGGAGGGCGCTAAAAAGCTGATCGACAAAATAGAGTCTTTGCCCGAAGATGCGCTGCTTATAAAGCAAAAATCTGCGGAAACCTCGCTTCTACAGTTAGGCAACACCTTTAATGTATATGGAAGCGAGGAAGGAACGGAAAAAATACTGCCCTTTGACATTATCCCCAGAATCATTGAGGACAGGGAGTGGCAGCAAATCGAAAAGGGCTTGCAGCAGCGCATCCATGCCCTGAATCTGTTCCTTGAAGATATCTACCATGATAAAAAAATCATTAAAGATAAGGTGGTCCCTAAAGATCTGATCATGTCCTGCACGGCTTACCGCAAACAGATGGAAGGATTTACCCCGCCCAAAGGCGTCTGGTGCCATGTCACGGGCACGGATCTGATCCGGGATACGGACGGCAAATTCTATGTCCTTGAAGACAACCTGCGCTGTCCATCCGGCGTATCCTATGTGCTTGAAAACCGCCAGGTCCTCAAGCGGACCTTTCCCGAAGTTTTTGCAAACTCCCGGATCCGAACCGTTGACGAATACCCCCACAAGCTTCTGGCCACCCTTGAAAATCTTTTGCCTGCCACAGGCTCCAACCACAAGATCGGGGTACTGACCCCGGGGCGGTATAATTCCGCCTATTTTGAACATTCGTTCCTTGCCCAGCAGATGGGCATTGAATTGGTGGAGGGCCAGGACCTTGTGGTCTCCGACGACCGGCTTTATATGCGCACCACCAAGGGACTTTCGCCCATTGAGGTTCTTTACCGCCGCATTGATGATGACTTCATTGACCCCAAAGTGTTCCGGCCCGATTCCATGCTCGGGGTTCCGGGTATTATGTCCGCCTATTTCAAGGGCCGGGTGGCCATGGCCAATGCACCGGGAACCGGCGTAGCTGATGACAAAGCCGTATACGCCTATGTACCCAAAATTATTTCATACTACCTGGGAGAAGACCCCATTTTGCCGAATGTGCCCACCTATGTGTGCTGGGATGACAAAGACCGTGCCCATGTGCTTGACAATCTGGATAAGTTTGTGGTCAAAGCGGCCAATGAAAGCGGCGGATACGGCATGATGATCGGTCCCCATGCCGACCAGGCGGAACGAGAGGAGTTTGCCCGCCGTATCAAGGCCAATCCCAGGACCTATATTGCCCAGCCCACCATCAGCCTTTCCCAGGTTCCCACCATTATCGGGGACCATTTTGAAGGGCGGCATGTGGACCTTAGGCCATATATTCTGTACGGCGAGGATATCTATGTACTTCCCGGCGGGCTGACACGGGTGGCCTTGAAAAAGGGATCTTTGGTGGTGAACTCGTCCCAGGGCGGCGGAACAAAGGATACATGGGTACTTGAAACAAATTAACTTATGTTCACCCAAAAGCAGCATTTTGGGTTCAATTTCCCAATTGGCTGAAAACAAAATTTTCACTTTTGGACAAATACTCTCTTGCAGGACCTGAATCAGGAAAAATAGGAGATACCATGTTAAGCCGCGTTGCAGATTCCATCTACTGGATGACCCGTTATATTGAAAGAGCCGAAAATATAGCTCGTTTTATTAATGTAAACCTAAACCTTTCATTGGACATGACCACAGGAATGGCCGGGTCCTGGCAACCCCTGGTGATGACCACAGGGGACCACGAAATATTTGAAAAGCGTTACGGTACAGATTATTCCAGAGAAAATGTGATTCAGTTCCTGGCCCTGGATAAAGAATACGGCAATTCCGTGATTTCCTGTGTGGGCATTGCCAGGGAAAATGCCCGAAGCGTCAGAGAGATCATCTCATCGGAGATATGGGAACAGATTAACCGCTCCTATCTTCTGCTCAAGGATGCAGCCCAAAACCGCCTGGCCAACAAGGACCCCCACCGCTTTTTTAACGACATCACCGCAATGAGCCATATGTTCACAGGCCTGTTGCATGGCACCATGTCCCGGGGGGAGGCCTTTTATTTTGCCTTGCTCGGCCAGTTTCTCGAACGGGCTGACAAGACCTCCCGGATACTGGACGTAAAATACTTCATGCTGCTGCCCACGCCCGAAAACGTCAACTCCCCCTACGATGTAATCCAGTGGGGAGCCGTGCTCAAATCCACCTCCGGATTTGAAATCTACCGAAAACAATTTCACCGGATTGTACCCAAACAGGTGTGCGACTTTTTAATCTTTGATTCGAATTTTCCCAGATCCATCCACTGCTGCCTGACAAATGCCAAGAGCGCCCTGCACAAAATCACCGATACCCCCAGGGGTGCCGCATCCAATCCGGCGGAAAAAAGCCTGGGCCGGTTATGTGCAGACCTGGATTATTCGGATATTGATGATGTAATTTCTGCAGGCATGCACGAGTACCTTGATGCCCTGCAGAGAAAAATTAACCAGGTGGGGATTGACATCCGCCAGGCATTTTTCAAAATCCCCGACAACCTGATGGAACAGGCATCCGCATCAGTCCAGTAAAACGAACCTGATCCACCCCTTATAAGGAGCATTTACATCCATGGCAATTCAAGTGGCCTTGTACCACAAGACCGATTATATATATGATCGTAAAATCCAATTAGACCCCCAGGTCATCCGGCTGCGGCCCGCCCCCCACTGCCGGACCCCGATTTTAAGTTACAACCAGACCGTTTCTCCGGAGGAACACTGGATCAACTGGCAGCAGGACCCTTTCTCCAACTACCTGTCCAGGCTTAATTTCCAGGAAAAGACCGATCATTTTTCCATTGTAGTGGATTTAGTAGCGGAAATGGTCACCATCAATCCCTTTGATTTTTTCCTGGAAGAGTATGCCCGGGAGTATCCATTTAAATATTCATCGGAGGTAAAAAAGGACCTGGGACCTTTTTTACAAAAAACCCATGTGGGCAGCAAATTTACAACCTATCTTTCCCGCATCAGCCGCCAAAAGGAGAACACAATTGATTTCCTGGTCCGCGTGAACCAGGATCTCCAAAAGGCCATCCGCTACAACATCCGCATGGAGCCCAATGTCCAGGCCTGCGAGGAGACACTGACCAAACAATCGGGTTCCTGCAGGGATTCGGCCTGGCTGCTGGTCAATATCCTGCGTCATCTGGGACTGGCATCCCGGTTTGTATCCGGGTACCTGATCCAACTCGCCGCAGATGTAAAATCCCTTGAAGGACCTTCAGGACCCGAGCAGGACTTTACTGATCTGCATGCCTGGGTGGAGGTGTTCCTGCCCGGGGCCGGCTGGGTGGGGCTGGACCCCACATCCGGACTTTTGGCCAGTGAAGGCCATATCCCCCTTGCCTGCACCCCGTTTCCCAAAAGTGCGGCACCTGTCACAGGGGGGCTTGAAATGTGCGAGGTGGACTTTTCCCACACCATGCACGTTACACGCATCCACGAAGACCCCCGATCCACCAAACCCTATCCCGAGGAGATATGGACAAAGATTCATGATCTTGGATTCCGGGTGGATAAAGAGATTCAAAAAGAAAAGATCTCCCTGACCATGGGCGGGGAACCCACCTTTGTATCGGCCACGGACATGGACGCTGATGAATGGAACACCGCAGCCGTGGGACCCACCAAAAAAATCAAGGCCATGGAACTGCTCCAGCGCCTGCGCGGCAAATGGACCCAGGGCAGCCTGCTGCACATTGGCCAGGGCAAATGGTATCCAGGTGAGTCCCTGCCCCGCTGGGCATTGGGCTGTTACTGGCGAAAGGACGGCAAAGCCCTTTGGCAGGATCCGTCTCTTCTGGCGGATGACACCCTGGACTACAAATTCGGCCCGGCCCAGGCAAAAACCCTGATGCAGAGCGTCACCCGGGTACTGGGCGTGGATGAACAATATATTATACCAGCCTATGAAGATGTGTTTTACTGGCTGTTAAAGGAGCAACGTCTGCCGGCAAACGTGACCCCCGAAGACTCCCGGCTCAAAGACCCCGAGGAGCGTGCCCGCATGGCCCGGGTATTTGAACAGGGTATCGGTGCAGTCACCGGCTTTGTTCTACCCATCAAAAAGGGTTCATGGAAAAGCTGTCTCTGGGAGCTGCGCGCCGGCAATTTATTTTTAACGCCGGGAGATTCACCCATGGGACTTCGTCTGCCCCTGGACAGCCTGCCCTGGATATCACCCAAGCAATACCCCCATGTGGTGGAAGAGGATCCTATGGGAATTGACGGCCCGTTTCCAGATCCGCTGACTTCGGGCCCGGACAAAGAACGGTTGCGTCGGGCGGAAGAGGCAAAGCAGGGACAATTCCATATCCCGGGACAACCGGAGACAGAAACCCGGGATGATATTGTATCACAAAGTCTTTGGCCCGCCTCCCATGCGGGTTATAACAACGACGGCACCGAGCCGGTCATCCGTACGGCCCTTTGTATCCAGCCCAGGCAGGGACGGCTGTATGTATTCATGCCGCCCATGGCCAGTGCGGCGGATTATTTCGAACTCATTGCCGCAGTGGAACAGGCAGCCGGTACCACAGGCTTTCCCGTGATTATTGAAGGCTACACCCCGCCCTTTGATCACCGGATCAATGTCCTTAATATCACCCCGGACCCCGGTGTGATCGAAGTGAACATTCACCCGGCAACCGATTGGGGCCAGATGGTGGATGTAACCTGTGATCTTTACGAAGAGGCCAGACAGTCAGGCCTTGGTACGGAAAAGTTCATGCTCGACGGCCGGCATTCCGGCACTGGCGGCGGCAACCACATTGTCATGGGCGGCCCCAGCCCCGGCCAAAGCCCCTGGCTTGCCCGGCCGGACCTGCTGCGCAGTTTTTTAACGTTCTGGAATAACCATCCCTCCCTGTCTTTTCTCTTTTCAGGGTTGTTCATGGGACCCACCAGCCAGTCTCCGAGAATTGATGAAGCCCGCCACGACACCCTGGATGAACTGGACATCGCCTTTGCCGAACTTGACAAGCAGACATCCTCCTATCAATCCAATTTCCTGCCTGGATCAGATATTGGATTACCATGTCCGCCCTGGCTGGTGGACCGGTTATTCCGGCACCTTCTCACGGATCTTACCGGGAACACCCACCGGGCCGAATTCTGCATTGATAAATTATACTCCCCGGACTCCGCCTCGGGCCGGCTGGGGCTGTTGGAGTTCCGCTCCTTTGAGATGCCGCCCCATGCCAGGATGAGTCTTGCCCAGCAGTTACTGCTGCGCATATTCATGCTCAAATTCTGGAAAACGCCATACAAGGAAAAATTGGTACGATGGGGCACAACCCTGCACGACAAGTTCATGCTGCCCTTTTATGTATGGCAGGATTTCTGCGATGTCCTGGATATTCTGCGCCGGGAGGGATATGACCTGACACCTGGGTGTTTTCATCCCCACTTTGAGTTCAGGTTCCCCTTTATCGGAAAAGTCTGCCATGCCGGCGTGGAAATGGAGCTGCGCACAGCCATTGAACCCTGGCATGTACTGGGAGAGGAGCCTGGCGGCGGTGGCACGGCCAGGTATGTGGACTCCTCTCTGGAGCGTATCCAGATCAAAGTGAGCGGCATGACAGACAGCCGTTACCAGGTGCTATGCAACGGACGCCCCGTGCCGTTGCACCCCACTGAGGTGAAGACCCAGTCCGTGGCAGGAATCCGCTACCGGGCCTGGCAGCCCCCTTCCTGCCTGCATCCCACCATTGGCGTGCATACCCCGCTGATCTTTGATCTGGTGGATACCTGGAACCTTCGATCCGTGGGCGGGTGCACCTATCATGCGTCCCACCCTGGGGGACGAAATTATGATACCTTTCCAATAAATTCCCTGGAAGCAGAAGGTCGCCGGATCTCCCGGTTCAGGGATATCGGCCACACCCCGGGTCCCATGGAGCAGATACCCAATGAACCCTTAAATCCGAGGTTTCCATACACCCTGGATTTAAGAACCCGGCCATAACGTTTGGCCTTCCCCGGGGGAGGGCCACCATTGGCCTGACAATGCAAGGAGATCCTTAAACCCACAGTTGATAAATGGCTTACACAATATACAAATTGTTTTTTTTAATGAAGTGCTGGATCCCCGGATAATCATGTGATAATCAGGATCACCGAATTGCTGATCGAGGCGTGACATGAAAGAAACAAAAAGGCTGATGCAATGAAACCCGGGGAGAGTTTAAACGGATCTTCAGAGCGCATACTGAAAATCCAGTATTTTATCTATTTCGGGGTGATGGGGATTTTTCTGCCTTATTTTAACCTCTATTGCCATCATCTGGGTTTCACCAGTTTTGAAATCGGTTCCCTGTCTGCCCTGAGGACCGCCATTACCATTGTCTTTTCAATAGTGTGGAGTATTGTTGCCGACCGGTATGCCTGGCGAAAACCGATTTATGTTCTATTCAATTTCCTCAGTGCCGCAATCTGGGTCTTCTTTCTGTATATCAATGATTTTTCGGGCATGGTCATTGTGACCATTTTTCATACTATTTTCTTTGCCCCGCTCATTGCATTTATAGAAGCCTTTGCAATGGATGAACTGGGTGGTGGGGGCGGTGACAAGAACAGGTATGGCCGGATTCGTGCCTGGGGATCGGTGAGTTTTATCCTTGTTGTGTTCAGTCTGGGCAAGGTTTCCGATCTTTTCAGCATCAATACTATTGTTCCTCTCATTCTGGCCGGTTACACGCTTCAGGCGATCTTCTCGATTCCCATGCCCAAGGCGAAAGCAAGGGAGGAACAATTTCACGCCGGAGTCAGAGAACTCCTCAATGCGCGGACCCTGACCTTTCTCACCTGCTCGTTTCTGATGATCTTCAGCCATGGGACCTATTATGGATTTTATTCCATCTATCTGGAGGAGTTGGGCTATGGCCCTTTTTTTATAGGGTCGACCTGGGCTGTGGCCTCCATCGCCGAGATCGTGATTATGATCAACTCCGGCAGGATTTTAAAATATATCACCCTTGAAAATATGATCTTCTTTTCTTGTTTGGCTGCTTCAGCCAGGTGGTACCTTTTATGGCGTGCGGTCACAGTGGCTGAAATCATGATCGCTCAGCTGCTTCATGCATTTACCTACGGGACATTTCATGTGGCCTCCATCCTGTATATGGATCGGCTTTCAACAGGGGAGACGCGTACCCTGGGACAGGCTGCCAACAATGCCGTCTCGTACGGCCTCGGCATGATGGCCGGTTTTATGCTGAACGGCTATTTGTATGAGACATATGGCGCCCGTCTCTTTTTGATGAGCGCATGTGTGTCGCTTGCCGGTGCGGTTGTATTTAAAATCTTGGGCCGTTGATTTGAACCGTATCGTGCTGGGTGGAGTGAACGGCAACCCAATAAAAACCCAAAGTCAGAATTACCGATTACCAAGGATACGTGCTTGATAGGGATACGATATCATGATATATTCACCCGATTTTCAATCAGTTGGACAAAATTAGGACGTGACAAAAAAGAAAGATAAAACCATATTCCGCTGTAAAACCTGCGGTACACAGACACCTAAATGGATGGGCCAGTGCCCGGACTGTGGCGATTGGGACAGCCTTGTTGAAGAGACCCTGGTGGTCCGGATCCCAGGTGTGGCAGGTGCGGGCCGGCCGGCCATTGCAGCCAGACCCGTACCCATTGAATCCGTGGAAGCCTCCATGTCCGTGCGTATGTGCACCGGCATCAATGAATTTGACCGGGTCTTGGGCGGCGGTATTGTAAGCGGCTCCCTGGTACTTATCGGCGGAGACCCCGGGATCGGTAAATCCACGCTCATGCTCCAGGTGTTGTCCACCCTGGCAAAGGCCGGGAAAAAATGCCTGTATGTATCCGGCGAAGAATCCATAGGCCAACTTTCCATGCGGGGAAAACGTCTGGGATCTTTGGGCCGTTCTTTGTTTGTGGTATCTGAAACCGATCTTGAGGCAATTCTTGCCATGGCGGAAAAAGATGAATATGACGCCATGGTTGTGGATTCGATTCAAACCGTATTCCACCCCCAGGTGACTTCCACACCGGGCAGCATAACCCAGATCAGGGAAGCATCGATGCAGTTCATGCGCCTGTCCAAAACAGTGGGTCTTCCCATTTTTCTTGTGGGACACGTCACCAAGGGCGGCGCCATTGCAGGCCCAAGAATCATGGAGCACATGGTGGACACAGTGCTCTATTTTGAAGGGGATAAAAACCATATTTTTCGAATTCTTCGGGCCGTAAAAAACCGTTTTGGGTCCACCAATGAGATCGGGGTGTTTGAAATGCGGGATCAGGGACTGACCCAGGTGCCTAATCCATCGGCCGTGTTTTTGTCTGAACGGGCTTTGGTGGCCCCGGGATCGGTGGTTACGGCCAGCATGGAAGGGTCCCGCCCGATTCTGGTGGAAATCCAGGGCCTGGTCTCTACGTCCGGGCTGGGTACACCCCGGCGTACGGTTCTAGGGCTGGACAGCAACCGTGTAGCCCTGATTGTGGCGGTGATGGAAAAGCGCCTGGGAATGAATCTGGCCGGCCTGGATATTTTCATGAATGTTACGGGGGGGGTCCGCATCACCGAGCCCTCGGCTGATCTTGCCATTGCGGCCGCGCTTGCCTCAAGCTTTCTGGATCGTCCCGTGCACAAGGAGACAACCCTGATCGGCGAGATCGGCCTTACCGGCGAGATACGGGCGGTCAGTCATGCCCAGGCCAGGATCAAAGAAGCCGCCAAAATGGGATTTACAAGATGCCTTGTGCCCACGGCCACCATGAAACAATTAGCAAAAATCAAAGGCATGGCCATTGAAAGTGTCAGTTTTTTAAGGGATGCCGTGGAGGTTTTGTTTGAAGGGTAAAAAAAAGCCGGCAGGAAAAGGCGGCACGAGCGGCCAGTGGGCGGATCATCTCACACAAAAGGCCAAATCCATGGGATATCCTGCCCGATCCGTGTTTAAGCTTGAAGATATTCAGAACAAATTTCAGATTATCAAAAAAGGGGACATTGTTCTTGATCTTGGCTGCTCACCAGGGTCCTGGACCCTTTATGCGGCAAAACTTGTGGGGGATCAGGGGCGTGTGTTCGGAATTGATTTAAAAGCGGTTGAAACAAATCTGCCGGCCAATGCGTTAACCATCCAGGATGATATCCTTAGCCCTGAGCACCCGGCGTTTATTGAACCCCATACAGGTAAATTTAACGCCGTAATCAGCGACATGGCCCCGGCCACCACAGGCAGAAAAGATGTGGATGCCATCCGGTCTCTTGAACTGTGCCGCATGGCCCTTGACACGGCCTTGAAAAATTTGGCTTTTCAGGGTAATTTTGTGTGCAAAATCTTCCAGGGAAATGACTTCAAAACGTTTGAGCAAGAAGTGAAGGCCGCGTTTAAGGAGTGCCGGGTATTTAAGCCCGAAAGCTGTAGAAAACAAAGTAAAGAAATTTATATCATAGCAAAAGCAAAGATAAAATAAGGAGGCAACATCCATGTCAGGACATAGCAAATGGTCGACCATTAAACACAAGAAAGGTGCGGCCGATAAAAAGCGGGCAAAGGTCTTTACCAAGCTGATTAAGGAAATTACAGTGGCCGCGCGCATGGGCGGGGGTGACCCCGGGGCCAATCCCCGGCTGCGCCGTGCCATCGATTCGGCCAAAACCCAGAACATGCCCAAGGACAATGTGGACCGGGCCATTAAAAAGGGTACCGGCGACATGGACGGCGTCAATTACGAGGAGATCCTCTATGAAGGATACGGGCCCGGCGGCGTAGCGGTGATGGTGGAATGCCTCACGGACAACAAAAACCGGACCATTGCCGATGTCAGGTATATTTTTAACAAAGCCGGCGGCAATGTGGGTACGGACGGTTGCGTGGCCTGGATGTTTGATAAAAAGGGCGTGATTACCATTTCCAAAGAACATGCAGACGAAGAGACCCTCATGGAAGTAGCCCTTGAGGCCGGGGCTGAAGATATCAAGGACGAAGGAGAGACCTTTGACGTACTCACCGCACCCGAAGATTTTGATGCGGTCAAGGATGCCATTGACGGTGCACAGATTCCCTGCGAGGTGGCGGAAATTTCCATGGTTCCCCAGAACACCACAGCCGTATCAGGCAAAGAAGCAGAGCAGATGGTCAGATTCATGGAAGCCCTGGACGACAACGATGATGTCCAGAATTTTTATACCAACGCCGATATCCCGGATGAGGCTTTTGACGCCATGTAATGTCTTTTGAAATTTGCAATATAAAAAGCCGCCATATGTATCATGGCGGCTTTTTATATTTTTCCCGCAAAATGTGGCAGCACAGGATAGTTCAGGCTCAAAGGCCGGCCAGATAATATTCAATCTCTTCAAAAATATCTTCGATTTGATACAATGCTTTGTCCACCTCGGAAAGCTCCCGGGCCGCGATGCCCCCTTCAATGTTCCAAACATTGCTCTATAGGGAGTTTACACTGCCCTGCAGTTTTTTTTATATTTTGAATTCAAACAAGACGATTGAGTCATTACCCGCTATTATATGGTCAATGGATTAAGAATGGGAGAAATATTATGTTTACCCTCAATGATTTGTTCGATATTGCCATAAAAATGGAAGAAAACGGCCGATCTGTCTATCTGAACGCCCTCAAGCAGACCCACAACAGCGGGATTGAAAGTCTTGTTCAGTGGATGGCCGATGAAGAAAAACGACACAAATCCTGGTTTCAAGAACAGAAAGGCCGTCTTTCTGCAGGCAGCAGGGACCTGGATGTCATGCTTCCCGGCGTGATTAAAGAGATGATGGGGGACAACAGCCTGTCTTTGAGTGAGCTGGATTTTTCAAAAATCACTACACCTGTGAAGATGCTTCAAACATTCATCATGTTTGAGAATGACACGATTCTGTTTTATCAATTTCTTGAGGCCTTTGTGGAATCAGAATCCGTTAAGGATGGACTTCACGAGATCATAGCTGAAGAAACCGCCCATGTAGACAAGATATCCGAGATGATTCAGTCTTTTAAGGCTGCAGGGGAGCTGTAGCATGGGAAGAACCCGGACCTTATCAAAGCAGGGAATAGGGATCCACATTACACTCTTTACCCTTTAGCTATGGACTTAACAACCACCGGCTTGAAGTCGGTGGTTGTTAAGTCTTTTATGGGATCAACTGTTTATTTGTAAAAATGTGCCTGATCCGACCCCATTGTCCCTTATGTCCTTATTCAGTCACTTGCCCAGTATTCCTTTCAGATAACTCTCCTCTCAAACGATTATAGACCTTTTCAGAGATCCATTCGCTCACGACATTCTGGAACTCTTTTTCATTCATAAATTTCCCGAAAATATTTTCATTCTGTTCCATACGTTCAATGAACAATGCTTGCAGCATTCCTGAAAAAAGAAGGGAAAACTTCTCCTGTGGATTAACAGCAGCAGCTTCTTTCAACGATTCTTCCTCTACAGCCGCCTCAATAATCTGATCAAAGAAAAGCTGATCAGCCTCAGTAAAATCAGTTCCAAATCGTTCGTTCACCACATCAATCAATTGAGAGAGCAAAAGCTCTTCTTTATGCAGTTTCCCACTACCCACTTCTATCGGTCCATCAAGGCTTTTTGCATCTCCTTCACACAAATTGATTGAACCTTCGCTGATTTTCTGAATCCGGTAATATTCCAATCGAATGTCATCATCAAAACTGTAGCGAGGGCCGGATTCCCGTTTTGGTAATTTAGGGAGAAGATAGCGCAGGAAGGTATATATTTTTTCAAGTTCAGAGTCCTGATACGGAATAACCTGCGAAAGAAAGGCATATAAATTTCTGAAAGCGGCCATTTTCCCCCTGATGAGTTCAGCCTGTCCTTCGTCCTTATCTTTCAGGATTGAAAAACGTTCCACTGCTGGATCAATGGCAGCATTCAAGGCCTTATGGTCAGCATGGCTCTGTCTTTTTTTCTGCTTGAAATAGACCGATACAAATGCATCAAGCTCTTCCCGGGTATAAATCCCGGACGCATCCAACTCGGCCTTGATCGCATACATTGTATTCGGATCAGCCTCTTCGCCCATCTCTGAGCCTTCATAATATTGTTTAAATGCTTCCCGAATCTCTTCACGGTCATTCACAAAATCCAGGACAAACGTATCTTCCTTCAACGGATGCATACGATTAAGCCGTGAGAGGGTCTGAACCGCCTGAATCCCTGAAAGCCGTTTATCCACATACATGGTATGAAGTAGAGGTTGATCAAATCCTGTCTGATATTTTTCCGCAACAAGCAGCACCTGATATTCCGGTGAATCGAATTTCTCCGGCAGTTCTGTTTCACGGATACCGTTATTCATTCCAGTTTCTGTATATTTCATATATGTTCTGTCGTCTTCCACCTCACCGGAAAAGGCGACCAGCGTTTTAATCCAGGTATATTTTTTTTCACGAATATACTTGTCGAATGATAGTTTATATCGAACCGCCTCCAGCCTGGAACCGGTCACCACCATCGCTTTGGCTCTGCCACCGATTTTATGCCGGGTCATGGTATTAAAATGCTCCACCATGATCTCCGTTTTTTGAGCAATATTGTAGGGGTGCAGGCGCATGAACCGTGCAAGCGCTTTGGCTGCACTTTTCCGTTCCACCTGGGGATCTTGGGCACCGGCCTGAATCAGCTTATAATATGTGGCATAGGTCGTGTAACTGTGAAGGACATCCATGATGAAACCCTCCTCAATCGCCTGCCGCATGGTATACGTATGAAACGCCTGCCCGTTCTTTCCGCCTTTTTTTCGGCCAAAAACAGAAAGTGTCTTATGCTTGGGGGTGGCCGTAAAGGCAAAAAAACTTAAGTTGGCCTGTTTGCCCCGCTTGGCCATGCTGCGATACATCTCCTCCAGTGACTCACACTCTTCATCCCCAGCGCCATACTGGGCCGTTTCCTCTCGAATCTCCCAGGCGCTTAAGACCTCTTTCAGATCGGTTGCCGACTCCCCGGATTGAGATGAATGTGCCTCATCAATGATCACCGCACAACGCCGTCTGGGAAGAAGGTTGTCTCCTTTATCCCCACGCTCTTCTGCCATCTTCAGAAGTTGTTTTGTGACATGCGGAAACTTTTGTAAGGTGGAGATAATAATCGGAACACCATTGTACAAAGCGTCTGCCAGCTGGCCGGAATGTTTGTCGATCTTCTGAACAACACCCTGCCTGTGATCAAACTGGTAAATCGTATCCTGCAACTGTTTATCCAGCACACGCCTATCTGTAATCACGATGACCGAATCAAATACCTTTTCATCCGCATCGGTATGCAACGAGGCCAACCGGTGCGCCAACCAGCCAATGGTATTGCTCTTGCCGCTTCCGGCGGAATGCTCAACCAGATAATTGTTGCCGGCCCCTTCGATTTTCGAAGCCGCAACCAGCTCACGAACAGCGGAAAGCTGATGATAGCGCGGAAAGATCATGGTCTCTTTTTTGATCAGCTTATCGTCTTCGGTCCGTTTGTCTTCAACCTGAAGATGAAGAAAACGGGCAAAAATATCCAACAGGCTTTCCCGCTGCCAAACCTGTTCCCACACATACGACGTTCGATACCCGCCTGCATTTGGCGGGTTGCCTGCCCCCCCTTCATCCCCCTGATTAAACGGCAGAAAAAAAGTTGCCGATCCGGCCAGGCGTGTAGTCATATAAGCCAGTTCTGTATCCATCGCAAAATGGACGAGGGCGCGTTTTTTGAAATCAAACAGCAATTCCCGGTGATCCCGGTCTTTTTTATACTGACGAATCGCGTTTTCCACGGTCTGTCCGGTCATGGGATTTTTCAACTCAGCCGTGATCACCGGCAGCCCGTTGATAGAGAGAACCAGATCCAGTTCATTGCTGTTTTTGCTGCTGTAGCGCAACTGACGGGTCACGGAAAGCCGGTTGGCACCATACTGCGACTCAAGCGTTGGATTCATTCCGTGGGCCGGTTTAAAAAAACAGACCCGAAAGGTCCGGCCATGGCACTTGAACCCGTTTCGCAGCACCGGCAGCATGCCCTGTGAATTGAGCCAGAAATTGAGATCTTTGAGCAGGGTCTCATCGGTTTTATCCCCCAGCATGGTTTCAATGCGTTTTAGTTCTTCTGCCTGGGTTTCTCGGATAAAGCCAATGACCTGAGTTGGGAAAAACGCCCGTTCAATATCATACCCATCTTTGGGCAGGGCTGAATAGCCATTGGCCAGAAGATGAGCCTCAATTGCCGATTCAAACTGTTCTTCCGTATGTATTTTGCTCATTTTTCAGCTTCCCTTTTCAGCTCTTTGGTTCACCGAATTCAGCTTCCATCTCTTCGATGGACGGCAGGCTTGGTTTCAGATTATCCGGCAGGGCGCGGGTCAGTTGATATTCAGACACTCCCATTGGCTTGGCGATATCACTTAAGGCATATTCAACCACCACGCGATCACGGGATTTGCACAGCAGGATACCGATGGTCGGCTCGTCCCGGTCACTGCGCAACTGTTCATCCACGGCTTTCAGGTAAAAATTGAGCTTGCCTGCATACTCCGGCTCAAACTCGCCTGTCTTTAGTTCAATCACCACATAGCAGTGCAATTTTGTGTGGTAAAACAGAAGATCCAGAAAAAAGTCCCGCTCGCCAACCTGTAAACATTGTTGACGCCCTATAAAGGCAAACCCCGTCCCCAGTTCAAGCAAAAATTTGGTTATATGGTCAATCAGTGCCTTTTCCAATTCCCGTTCATTGTAGTCCTGTGTCAGCGTCAGAAAATCAAAGGTATAGGGATCTTTGATCAGTTGCTGCGCCAAGTCTGACTGCGGAGCCGGAAGCGTACTTGCAAAATTGGTAACCGCCTTTCCCTCACGATGATACAAACCGCTTTCAATCTGGTGGGTCAGGACATTCCGGCTCCAGTTATGCTCAATGGTTTTATTAACGTAGTAGAGCGCTTCAGGGATATCCTTGCATTTTGAAATGATGGTCCGGTTATGCCCCCAGGGAACCTGAACCAATTTGGCCACAACCTGTGGCCATTTTTGATGTCCATCTCTGTTCAGCGCACTCTTTTCGGATTGTTCATCTATATCACGGGTCAATTGCGAAACATCCTGTTGCGCAATTTGGTCACAGTCTGCGGCCAACTTTGAAACACCTTCTGTGTAAAAAAGATACCACTGCCGGATGGCTCTGATATTTCGATACGAAAACCCCTTCATATCCGGGAATTCCGCCATGAGATCAGCGCTCAACTGCTTCAAAAAACCACTGCCCCATTTGGCTGATTGCTGACGTTCCACGATGTCCGCACCCAGCTCCCAGTAAAAGGTTAAAAGGGTTGTATTCACCTGGACGGCCGCTTTTATCTGGGCCTTGCGGATTCGCTGTTTGATATCGGTCAGCCAGTTGCGGTATTCAGGTGTTTTGAGAGGATGGTCAGTCATAAACTATCGTCCTCCTCGTGTTGAAGCGCAACGCTTTCGTTTAGCGTGTTTTTTTAATACTTGAATGTACTCAATAGCAACTTGTTCCAAGACGGTGCAAAATTCTGTAAAACCATAAGCTTGTTGCTGTGATAACGTTTGAACAAACGCCCTGACCTTTGATTCTGACATCATAGGATTGGGAGCCCTTTTATGCAATCCGGCATTCATAATGGCATTTCTACGAGCCTCACGCAGCCTGCCACAATCCAGTTTTAACTTTTCAATGGTGGTTCCTGCAGCAGAGTCACCTTCTATTGCAGCCTCTATTGATCCATCGCCTTTATACCGAAAACGAGATTCACAGTTTTCGGCAAGAGGAGATATGAATAACTTTACCTCCCACCAGCTTTCTTTTTGAACAGCACCAAAACCGGGATGCTGGGCACCGGGTTGAGGAAAACAGGCCACCATATTGTCCCAGGAAACATCTTCACCATTGATACACCTTGATTGAGGCTTCAGGTGTTCAATATGGGCGTTATGGGAAGACACCCTCATTAGAGTATAAGCGCAAAGAAAGCCCTGCTCAGTGAGGAGGGATTTCAACACAGCGTTGGTAGGAAAGCCTCCACAGCCATAGCGAAAATTTTCAGGGACAGCGGTATTCGTGGCACGCCACTTCTGAAGTTCGGTTGGTTGGGATTGCTTAACTATCTTCTTCATCATCAAACTCCCAACGGTTCACACTGGCCTCAGCCCCTATCAGATCAGGATCGTTTCCAAATTTTTCACGCAGTTCGGCAATTAGTTCACGTGCTTTTGTGTACTCATCGTTGTCAATGTGCTGATCAATCTGTTCGAGACCCTTTTTCAGTTCCACATTTCGTTCTGAACTGCCCATAATATGGCGTAAAATCCAGCCACTGCTACGGCCGAGAGACTCCGGCTCAATCCTGACGTCACCGCCTTCTTTCAGAAAGATTACATGGCCTGGTGTCGTTTCCCCAATGGTTTGAGGAGAATGAGTTGTGGTAATAAACTGGAGACAAGGAAACACCAACGGCAGATCTGTTACAATTTTCCGTTGCCACTCAGGATGCAAATGCAAGTCGATTTCATCAATAAGAACAATGCCCCGACCACTCTTGACCGGATCGTCGTTTTTTTCATTCAGCAGAATGAGACGCCGGGCAATATCAAAGCACATCGCAATGATGGAACGTTCCCCGTCGGAGAGCTTTTTTACCCTCAATGCTTGTTGCTTTGTGGAATCAAGAAGATTTCCTTTTTCATCAAGAATGGTCGTATCGACCGTTTTATCTACCCATAAATCCAGCGCTTCTTTTGAGTTTTCGGTATCACGTTCCAAACGCCAGTTGGAAAACTGAGGGCAAAGCTCATGCAACGTCTGTTGAATCAACTTGAGCTGTCTGGCACTGCTGCTTTTAGGAGCTTCGTCCGCGATTGCCTTTTTGCTTTCCCACCATTCCACCACATCGTTAATATTAAAGCCCCGTTTACTGCTAAAAGCCCCCGCATAAGCCGGGTGGACCTTTTTTAATTTCCCCTTTTCATAGGTCGGACGGGAACGCCCAACGGAAAACAGCAAAAGCAGTGGCAAGGAGTCGAGTTGTACTGACACCGGGTTACCGTCGATACTGCTTACAAGCTCTGTCCCTTCTTTAACCGCTTCTGTTTCCGTACGAAAGGTCGCCACATCCTCACCTGAGCGAAAAGTTCTTTCTTCCCGGGTATGGATGACACTTTCAACCTTGCTTCGATACTTGATGCAATTCAGCTGTAACGCATTACTTTGTGCTGTTTCAAACAGCAACCGCGCATCCAGTATATTTTGACCATGGCTGATATCACCCAGTTCAAATCCTTCCGGTGTTGGAGCAATCCCTTTAGTCATGCTCCCCAACGCCTGGGACAGGAGAATACTCAGAGATTCCAGTACGGTGGATTTACCCGCACCGTTTACCCCGACAATCAAATTCATGCCGGATTTGAAAGGAATCGAGGTATTGGTCAGACCTCGGCAATTTGTTAGCTTGAGTTCCTTAATTTGCATTCAGTACCTCCTCGCCCAGCTTTCCTGTGACGGCTGCTGAAATCAAAGTTGTGCGGCGTTCTTGTAGAAGGATGATAGTTTTTTCTGTGATTGATTTTAGTTTGTTTAGTTTATCCTGCTGACTGTTGACTTCTACAACAATACTTTTTTGTTCTGCAAGAGAAGGAACTGGCACAGAAATATCCTTAAATTCATCCCAGTAGAGCCGTAGTCGATCCCAAACAATACCATGAGAACGGCAGGCACTTTCATCGCTGAACATAGGCGTTTTAAACAACATTCCATAATAATCGGTAGAAATATTTTCACATGGCTCAGCCACAACGTAATCAGGGCTGACTAAGCCATCACAAGGCACACATCCAACCGCACCTTGCCACATTCTCATTTTATTGAAAGAAATGTCCCCTTTTAAAGCCACCTTATATGTGTTGAAATCTGCGGCCTGTTGTTCGATTTTATCATTAGAGAATTCTCTCAATGTAACGCCACTATGAATAGAAACTACGAGAAGCGGAAGTTCAGGGCGTCCTCGTTCATCACGTTCTTTAAATAAGGTGGTGATTCTCTTTAGTTGCCAATGAGTTGGAATCATACCAAGCCAGGGAATACCCGATTCTTTAAGGGGGACGTCGGGGTTCAAGCCACGGGTGACGGCACGGGCGATGAGGGCGCATTTTTTTTCATCCAGCAGTTTTAGCAGCCGCTGTTTTGCCCCGATTAACTGGTCCAGCTCGGCTGTTTTTTGATCCAGATAATTGGCTATTTGGGTTTGGGTGTGAAGTGGAAACCACGTAATCTCTAAATTTTTAATTTGTTCCTCGTTCAGTGATGGGACTGCTCCAGGATTTACGATTTCAGAGAAAGGAAGGTTTGATAGGCTATATCTTACAAATCGATGTTCCAATTTTTTGTTTACAGTGAAGCCCATCATATTGTTATCAATACAACCTGGAGAGCTTAAAAAACGGAACCTTTGAAGAAGTAATGCCGCACCTACTTTTGCAAAAACAATACAATTAGATTCGAGAATAGTTGCACCTAAGGACTTTGCAGTTTCTTTAGATACATAATTGTCTGTTTCAGTCAAATAAATCTTTGAGTTACCAAGGTCTTTAACCTTATAAAATGGATACTCTGCACCTCTTATACCTTGCTCATGTTCAGGAAAACCTACGCCACCCTGGAATTCACCTAAATATTTTAACTTTACAGTACTGCTCATATCAGCGTCACCTTTTTTAGCAATCGCATAAATTCATCTTCGGCACCCCTGATATCAGCATCTATTTCTTCAAGGGGACGCAGTTCGGTAAATTTATAAAAGTAACGGTTAAAATTGATCTCATACCCGATTTTGGTTTTGTCCTCATCAAGCCAGGCATCAGGCACATGGGGCAAAACTTCCCGCTGGAAATACGCTTCAATGGATTCCTTCAGCGGAACATTTTCAAAGTCGCGCAGTTTGGGATCAGGCTCATAGTCTATCTTGCCTTTGCTTTTCTTTTTAATCACCGGTTCGGCATTTTCATCCACTTCCGTGAAGATAGACCGGAAAGTTTTAACCTGGGGTACCTTCCATTTGCTTTCTCTGTTTTTCAGCAGATTTTGAACCGCTTTCCAGGTTACATTCCAGTCATTGGATGGTTCCCGCCCGAGTTCCTTGTCAATGGCCTGCACATCGTGCAGCAGTTCAGGGCAGTATTCAAGAAATTGCTCTTTTCGTTCAAGGCTCATCTGATAAGTCAGCCGCAAGGGTCGCTCGACCGTGATGCGGGCAAAGCCGAAATCGGCGTTGTCAAAAATTTTGCTGGTATCGGATTCGGCAAACCGGCCGTACTCACGAACGATTTCCAGGATATGGGTTTCATTGAACTGGCGGCGTTTGTCACCCAGACTGCGGCGCAGGGGCTCCCATTTGTCACGGGCATCGATCAGTTGAATTTTGCCTTTTCTGTGTTTCGTTTTTCGATTGGTCACAATCCACACATAGGTGCCGATGCCGGTGTTGTAGAACATCTGCTCGGGCATGGCCACAATCGCTTCCAGCCAGTCGTTTTCAATGATCCATTTGCGGATATTGCTCTCTCCTGATCCGGCACCGCCGGTGAAAAGCGGAGAGCCGTTAAAGACAATGGCCAGCCGGGAACCGTCGTGGTCGCCATCCACCGGTTCAAATTTGCTGATCATATGCTGAAGGAAAAGCAGGGCTCCGTCATTCACACGAGGTGTCCCGGCTCCGAACCGGCCGTTAAAGCCCTCTTTTTCCGATTCGCGATTGACCTCTTTGGCCTGCTTTTTCCAGTCCACCCCAAAGGGCGGATTGGCACAGAAATAATCAAAGGTCGCTTTTCTATCGGAGTTGGTTTCATCATATTTAAACTGGTCATCCAGAAGGGTATCTCCAAAACGAATGGTAGACTTGCTGGACTCTTTGGGGTCTTCCTTCATCAAAAGGTCGGATGCCGCCACCCCAAAGGAGCGAGGATTAAAATCCTGCCCGTAAACATAAAGTTTGGCCTTGGCTTCATGCTCCAGCAGATAATTGCGCGCTTCCGACAGCATGCCGCCGGTGCCGCAGGTGGGGTCAAGCATTTTGCGCACGGTTCCCGGTTTTGAAAGCAGATCGTCATCATTGATAAAAAGCAGATTGACCATAAGGCGGATCACTTCCCGCGGGGTAAAGTGATCCCCTGCTGTTTCATTGGCCTGCTCATTGAACCGCCGGATCAGATCTTCAAACAAAAGCCCCATGTCAATGTTGTCCACCACATCGGGGTGCAGATTCACATCACAAAATCGGGAAACCAGCAGAAACAGAATATCATGCTCACGCATCCGTTCTATTTCCGCCGTAAAATCAAACCGCTCGAAAATTTTGCGTACATTTTCAGAAAACCCTTGAATATAGGAGGTCAGATGCAAATGAATGTGTTCCGGGTCCCCTTTAAGCTTGTTAAAATTCAGCGGTGAATGATTGTGGAAACGCTGACCGGATGCTTTATTCAATATGGTGTCAAGCGCTTCACCTTCAAGCTTATCTTTATACTGCTCATATTTCTTCAGCACGGCATCCTTGGTGCCTTCCAAAACACAGTCAAAACGACGCAGCACCACCAGCGGCAGCATCACCCGCTCATATTGCGGCGGACGATACGGCCCGCGCAGCAGATCAGCAATGGACCAGATAAAATTGGACAATTCGTGACTTTTGCTCATAGCGCCACTCTCGGAATATTCAAATTTTCCTCTCTGCAAAATTTTTTAAACAGGGTAAGTGCCATCTTTAAAGGTTTTGTTTTACTATTCTCCCAACGATTTACCATGGCAAAGCCGGCACCCAGTGCATGGACCAGTTCTTCTTGACTGAGATTCAGCACAGCACGAACCGTCTTTACCTGTTCTGAAAAGTGTTTTATACCCATAGCCTCCACCCTGTAATTTGTCAGTATTATAAATGATATGACAAACTTATAACATTTGCCATAACCTTTGCGAGTGCATTTTTCAATACACCTGGTATTTTTCACAAGGTTTCCGATGAGAGGAATCCGCCATGAAATGCAGCGGTTGTTTCATATCAATCCAACCGGAACAAAATGGTTTTTTCTGTCAATGGGGATTAACTCCCGGCAAAGGCAAATGACATTCCCCTCTCCCAGGACAAGGCCTTTTTTTTCAAGCACGGAGAAATGCCGAACCGCGTCTTTTTTCGGACTGCCGCTTTTTTTGATTTCCACGGGGTGCAGTATTCCGTCCTGTTCAATGATGAGATCAATCTCTTTTTTATCGGAATCACGATAGTAATAAATAGGGGGACGTCTGCCGTCATTATAATAACTTTTGATGATTTCACTCACCACGTAAGATTCAAAAAATGGTCCGGCCATGGCTGACACCTCCAATGTCTGGGGGCTGGTCCATCGGGTTAGATAAGCACACAAGCCGGTATCCAGAAAATACATGTTCGGTGCTTTAACAATCCGTTTCAAAGCATTGTTGAAATAGGGTTCAAGCAAGGTGATAATCCCGGAAGAAACCAGTATGGAAAGCCATTGTTTGGCAGTTGGCGAAGTGATGCCCACATCCTTTGCCAACTCTGAAAAATTGACCATCTGACCTGTTCTTGCCGCACAGGCCTGCATGAATCTCATGAAGGAAAGCTCATCGGCGACCTGGGTCAGATCCCTGATATCCCTTTGAAGATAGGTGTTCACATAGGATGCATAGTATTGCTCAATATCCTGTTCAATCTCATAAAGTGCCGGCATGGACCCTTTGAAAATCCGTTCAAAAACATCATTGACATTTTTTACAGACTCTTTCCGACCGGATAATTGTTCATATGCCGTGGTATAGGGTTGATTACCTGTGTCGAAAATCTCGGAAGTGGAGAGCCCCAGCATATGGATGACCCCTACGCGGCCGGCCAGACTCTCAGAAACGTTTTTCATCATATGAAACATTTGTGAGCCTGTCAGCCAGAACGCCCCTTTCTGTTTTTTTTCATCCACCCGCATCTTTATATATGGCAGAAGTTCCGGTGCATACTGAATTTCGTCGATCAGTACCGGAGCCTGATACCGTTGTAGAAAAAGCTCGGGGTCTGTCTTGGCCAGCTCCCGGATCAACGGATTGTCAAGGGTTACATAAGCCCTGTTCTCTGCCGAGATCTTCCGTAGCAAAGTTGTTTTTCCAACCTGTCTTGGCCCGGTGACCAGAATGATCGGAAATGCCAAACTCATTTTGTTGACAACATTCTCAAGGTGTCTTTCGATATACATGGAATATCTCCGTGTAATTTAAAATATAGTTTTATAATACACAAGCCCAGCCTAAATTGGAACGGTTAATGAGCATGGGCAGCAATTTTAAATTATCACCCTTCGGGCGGGATCATAGCTGATAGGAGATTCCTATACTATTAAATTACTGGAGTATGGAAAGAATCTGGCCTTGATTAGAGCAAGGAATAGGGATCCACATCTATGGCGATGGAGACGGATTTCACCTTCTGGATGGCCGGGTCCCGAACCATGGCAGACACCATCCGGCTGATATTTTCCGAATACAAACCTTTGATAAGAATCTGCCATCTGTACCGGGAGGAAATTTTCTGGATGGCCGCTTCAATGGGTCCCAGAATCTGGGCTTGGGGTTCCAGGGTATTTAACCGGACAAGGATGTCTGCGGCAAGCCGGGCATGATCCCTTGTCTTATCCGCATTTTTCCCTGAGATCTTGAGTTGGATCATCCGGGAAAACGGCGGATACATCAACGCCTTTCTAAATGGGGTTTCCTGATTGAAAAATTCAAGGTAATCCTGGTTACGAGCGGCTTTAATGGTGAAGTGATCGGGGTTAAAGGTCTGCATGATCACCCGGCCCGGTTCCGCCCCCCTGCCCGCTCTGCCCGCCACCTGGGCCAGCAACTGGAAGGTGCGTTCACTTGCCCTGAAATCGGGTAGACTTAAGCTTAAATCCGCACAGATCACCCCCACCAGGGTAATGGCCGGAAAATCATGGCCCTTGGCCAGCATCTGGGTACCCACAATAATATCAACGGTTCGGTTGCGGATCTGACGTAAAATTGCCAGGGTACTGCCCTTTCTGGCCGTGGAATCCTGGTCCATCCGGGCCACCCGGGCATCTGGAAACAGGGTTTTGAGCATGGATTCAATTTTTTCCGTGCCAAAGCCCAAATTCCTGATTTTCCCGGTGCCACAGTCAGGGCAGCGGATATCAGATATTAAAAGATGGCCGCACAAATGGCATTTATAACGGTCGGCCTCCTTGTGAAGGGTCATGGTCACATCACAATAGGGACATCCCAGGGTTTTGCCGCAGGAGGCACATACCGGAAACGTGGAAAACCCCCGACGATTTAAAAAAATCAAGGCCTGATTACCCTTTTCAAGGCAGAAACGGATGGCCCGGCCAAGCTCCGGGGTAATGATCCGGTCGGTATAGCAGCTGCTTCCCTGATATTTTTTCATATCCACCAGGGTAATTTCAGGCAGCGTCTGGTTGTTTACCCGCCGGGTCAGTTCCAGTTTAAAAAATTTTTTCGACATCACATTCCTGCAGGACTGCAACGAAGGCGTGGCAGATCCCAACACCACAGCGCAGTTGTGCATTTTTGCCCGGACCACGGCAAGATCCCGGGCATTATACCGCAAGCCCGATTCCTGTTTATAAGAATAATCATGTTCCTCATCCACAATAATGATGCCGATCTCCCGGATGGGCGCAAAAATCGCTGACCGGGCGCCAATGACGATATTGACCTTGCCGAGACTGATTTTCCGCCACTGATCCAGGCGCTCTCCCTGGGAAAGCATGGAGTGAATTACCGCAATTTTTTCACCAAACCTTGCCCTGAAACGCCCTTCTGTCTGGGAAATCAGGGCAATTTCCGGTACCAGCACAATGGCGCCACGGCCTTTTGCCACGGCATCCGCCACCAGGCGCATGTACACCTCGGTCTTGCCGGATCCGGTCACACCCACCAGCAAACAGGGGGAGAACACATCTGCGCGGGCCTGGATCTGTTTTACAACGGCGGCCTGTTCATCGGTGAGTTCGGGCGGGGTATCCGGTGTCACCGGCTCCCCTAAAGGATCTCTAAACACCCGGCGGTTGACCACGTTCAGCCAACCGGCCTCAACCAGGGGCTTGATTAAATTTGCTGCGGTAGGCACATGGCGCTTCAAACTGCTCAGGGAGACTTCCCTTGCCTCCCGGACAATAGCAAGGATCTTCTCGCGCTTGGCTGACATCCGGATCTGGAGCGTCGGTGTTTCCTGCGGCAGGGAAATAAATTTTTCGGTTTTAATCCCGGCAGTCTCCGTTTGAAGCACGGCGGTGACCTGCACCAGGTCTTTTTTTTCAAGGCCCCGCAGTACGGCTGCCCCGGCAGGATCTCGCCGGGAAAGGGATTTTAAAGAGATCCCCTCCTTTGCAGAGGCCAAACCCAGAACCCTGGCCTCTTCATGGGGTAACTCCCCGGCTTCAAGGGCCTGTGCGCCCTTGACCGTAACAAAGGCGCAGGAGACATCCATGCAGTCCAGGCCGGCGGGCATTGCCGCTTTAATGGTCTCCCCTAAAGGATAGATATAATAGCCTGATACCCATTTAAAAAAGGCAATGTCAGATTCGGGAAACAGGGGATGATCATCCAGCAGATCCAGCACATCTTTGGTCTTATATGGTCCGCTTTCCTTTTTCTCCGCCAGGATATAACCGGTAACTCTGCGCCGCCCGAAGGGTACCAGCACACGCATGCCGGGACAGGCATCAGCCCGGAATGCACCCGGAATCGCGTAAACATAAGTCTGGTTCACAGGAAGGATAACAGCAACCTCAATGTAGTCGGTGGAAATCATGGGGGCATTGTGCAGGATAAACTTATGAATTTCAATATCCAACTCACAGCCATGGGCTGATCATACGAGAAATTCAAAAACGCTAATTGTAGGTTAACTTTTTGGGCTTGCGCCAAACTACACTATTCCAGAAGCCAGGATTCGTGATTGTAGTAGGAGAGCAGCACCGGAAAAAGAAGGGTGTTGATTTCGGTGTGGCGGCTTTGGGTCATGCCTTTTCCGAATACCAGTTCGCTTCTGAATACCTCAGGGGTTAGAAACCGGGTGGGAACGGTAAATTCAAGTTCTGAAATTCGTTGTTTGCCAAGGCTGTTGTCCCAATCTTTACGGGTGCATAAAAACCAGCCCCAGTCCCCGAACGAGGGCACATTTTCATGGTATGGCAGAATAAAAAATCCGGCAGATATCAATGTCCTGCCAATACAAAGATAGCTTTCTTTGGCAAGGTAAGGAGAGGTGGCCTGGACAGATGCAATGCCGTTTTTTGACAGCCTGTGGTATACTTTAAGATAAAATTCCTTTGAGTAGAGTTTGCTCAGCTCCGGTGTGGATGGATCGGGCATGTCTACGATAATGACGTCCCAAAATCCTTTAACCTGTTCCAGAAACTTGTCGGCATCCAGGTTCATGACCCGGACCTCGGCGACGTGCCGCACGTCATCCGGTTTCCTTTTTCTGTCAGAGGCCGCTTGATAGATCTGGCGAAACTCCCCCGGTGAAATCCCGGGACCTGTCAAGGTGGTCACCCGGGCGCTGTCAAACGCATGATTATTAAGCCGCGAGAGCAGGGGATGGGTGGCGGCAAGGCTTGTCATGGCCGGGTCCAGGTCCACCAGGGTAATCAGTTCAACATCCGGGTATTTTAAAACCTCCCTTAACGCGCAACCGTCACCGCCGCCCAGGATCAACACCCGGGTGCGGGCCTGTGCCAGGGCCATGGCCGGATGAACCAGGGATTCATGATACCGGGCCTCGTCCGTACTGCATAGCTGCAGGTTTCCGTTTAAAAAGAGCCGGACTTCGTCCAGGGGCTTGAAATGCGTAATAACGATATGCTGATACTGGCTGGTTTTAGAATAGACGATTGGGTCGTCATACAGGGACTGTTCATTGGTGACCTGCCACCGGCGGTTGTTCATATACCCGAAAATCACCACAACACAGGTGGCGACCATGATCACAAGCAATGGAATATTACGCCGGATGATTTGTTTACGGGTAAAATAAATAAAGGTAATCAGGGCAAGAAAAAAGTTCAGGCCGGCGGTTAAAAAAGCCGCTTCCGTAATCGGAAAAAAACGCAGAAGGATGAACACATAAACCAGGGCACCTGCCAAAGACCCGATATAGTCGGCGGATAGGATATAGCCCAGGTTGGTGGACAACTCCTTTGAAAAATCGTTGTTGATACGTATGATCACCGGAATTTCAAGGCCGATGAGAATGCCGATCATGGATACAAAAAAATAGAGCACCAGGCTGTAGTGACCGGTATATCCGTAGGACAGATAGGTCAGGGTGGGTGAATACCCGCCTAAAAGCGCAAGTGCAATTTCAATGCCGATAAAGACGTATACCAGGCGCTCCTTGGGAATTCGAGCCTGGATGAGGCTGCCGAACCCCATCCAGAACATCATCAGACCGATGACCATGGCCCACTGTTCAAAGGCATTGCCCAGGATCATTGAGGCAAGGCTTGCCTGGATGTACTCAAGGATGATGCCACAGGCACCGGATGCAAACATGCACAGGCACAGCAGGGCCGAGGCCGGGTTGAGCCGGGAGTACCCGGGTGCCCGAACGCTCCCATGAAGTTCAGATGGCATGGGCAATGATCAGCGCCACGGCAATAATGGTCGCCTGGACCACTACCAGGGCTGCCACATTCTGGTCCTCTTTGATCTCAGTTGCAATATTTGTGGTGGGCAGAAGAAACCGGTCCACAAGGGCACTGAATGCAAGCAGCAGCACCATGCCAAACACCGTATAAACAAAAAACCCAATAATATCATTTACCCAGCCGGTAAAAGGACCGGAAAGACTGCTTTTCAAAATGATTCCCAAAGCGACCAGAATACCGGCCAGACCAATGCCTGCGGCCAGATTGTTCCGCTTGATTTCATCCCGGACGTTAAAGGGGTTGGTGAGTTCATAGACCAGGCCAAAGGTCAGGAGCACAATCTGCCCCAGGACAAAAAAGAGCAGGGCGGACCCCAGGGACTGAATAAAACTGCCGCCGCCGCCGGACATGCTGCCGTTGAGAATACAGCCCGTAGCAATGTACATACCTGCCTCCACCATGCCAAGGGCGGTATTGCCGGTCGTGGTGCGCCCGCCGCCAAGGATAAATACCTTTACACACTCCCGGTCGTTGTTTATACGTCCCATCATGATGAAATCGTTGAGGAACCGGGAAAAGAAAAGACAGCCCGTGATGATTACACCGTCGACCAAAAGATAGAGCATATCGGTCCTGAACCCTGCAGAATCCCCTGAAAGCGGGCCGATCATGCCGATGGCAATGCCAAGATAAAGCCCTGCCCGCCTTAACCCCACGGCCACATTTCCGTCATCAATGTGACGGTCATCATCAAAGTCCTTGGTCCGCCAGTCATCCATTTTTTTAGCCAGAAAAATAAATAAAATGCTCACCAGGGCGTAGCACAACCCTTGTCCCATGCTGTTTAAGGTTGCTGTAAAATTCATAAGTAGTTCTCCTTATTTACCATTTGACTTGGGACCGCCGCCCCTAAGCCCTGAAGCGCCGCCCCTCACCGAGGCAGAAGCGGTTTTAAATCCGCCGGTTTTCGAAAAGGTGCTGTTCTGATACCGTGGTGACTGGTTCATGGTGCTGCCCCGGGTGCCGAAGGTGTATCCGGTTTGGCTCTGGCCGTAATAGGGTTTTTTGTATCTGTAGTCCGAGTGCCACCTGTTCCATGATCCATAGGAATAGTAATGGGGCGGGAAAAAGAACAGGTTGGAAAAAAAGGCATATTTCCCGTACCAGGACCAGAAATTGTTGCCGTTTTCGTCCTTTTTCCATTCCCCGTATTCGGGATTGCCGACATAGGCCATACCGGGGGGAGCGGCCTGGGGATCGGGCTCAAATTCACCATAGGGCTTGGACAAAATCGCCATGCCCAGGTTGTCCATATTTTGTTCATAAAAAGAGGCATTCACCGCTTCCCAGCCGGTTTCCGAAGTTTCCCCGTTCTCTTCCTTAAGGTATTTATGAAAATGCTTTAATTGGGTGCTCTCAAGGTAGAAGGTAGCGGCATTGTGCCGGGAATCAGGCCAGCCTGCCGCCAAATCAAGGTTCAAGGCCTTGAAGGCGGATTCCAGCCCCGGGGTAACCCGTATATTCATCCCCTTGCCACCCGATTTCAACTCTGCAATGGATTCGGCCTCGGACTGGGTTAGCGCCTGAAAAACCGCAGGGGATACCTGTACGGTATAGGCGAAAATTCTGGGATTATAGAAATCTGACCTTTCATCCCAGGATTCACGATAGATATTGACAAAATAGTCCACTTTCATATCTTCAAGAATTTTGGTGTAACTTTGGTATAACTGATCCAGATCCTTTTCAAATTTTGGTGCCTCCCTGGAAAGCGTCACCTTTGCCTCTTCAATGGCATCGGCTGCCGTGACAAAAGCGGCATAGTCGGCAGGTCCTTCGGTATGGGCCTTATACTGGGTCTTTACAATATCCGTATTGATCTTCGTATCATCCGCCATTTTGACAAACGGGGCGAACCGGGCCGTAATTTTGGCTTCTGACGCAGGAAATTGTTCCTTTGCCTTGGCCACGGGTTCCTGCTCCAGGCCTTGCACCTTTGACAGGATGGTGTCTGCCGACTCCAGGGCGGATCTCTCCATGGCCTGGGTCCGGTTCATGGCTGCCGTGATTCTGCTTACACGTTCCAAGGGCGCTTTGGCCTGATCTTTAGCATCCCGGATTATCGAGTTGACCTGCTTGATCTGGGCTAAAGCCTGGACGTCACCTTCGGGCTTATCCTGTTTGATGGTGACGTTTAACCCCTTGTCATATAGATCCTGTGCCCGGGCCAGGGTGGCACCGGCATCGGCAAATGCCCTGCCCCATTTTTCCCTTGCTGCATACTCAGCCATGGCAGAGAAGTCCGGGGAGGTTGACAGGCCGGCATATTTTTTCTTCTGGGCTTCAATGAAATCCCGGGTAGATTCCAGATCCTGTTTTACCGCTTTGGCCTGGGTTTTGGTTGCATCGGAAAGTCCCTGGCCGCAACCGGTCAGAAAAACCAGGGCCAACAAAATAAAAACCACATTTGTGAATATTGGTTCCGTTTTAACCCGGGGGTGACGGCCTGTCATGTTTTGCCTCCCCCCTTGGAGATAAGAACCAACTCCAACGGGTTCACGGGTTTGGAAATATAAATCCGGTATTCCTCTTTGTCCCCGTCCTGCCACTCTTCAATGGTAATGAACAGGGACGATCGATTATTGACAAATTCATACATATAAACCTTTTCTTCTTTGCCGTTGCGACGGTATACGGCAGCCCAGTCGTCATCATAATCAAAGGTTTCACCGGCATAGACAATCGTGTCCTCATCCTCGACAATCTGGTCCAGATCATCTTCGTCAATGGGCTGGCCCTCTTCATCGGTCAGCCGTTTGAATTTGATCTGCTCCAGGGTGACACATACCTCCAGTTCATCATCAATTTCCCATTCAAAATGGCCCACCGCACCGGTTTCCAGGCACAGGCATGTCAGTTCGGTGACAAAATAATCTTTCAACTTTGAATAATCCTCACTGGCCTCCTGGTATTTGTTGATCTCCTGGATAATATAGGTGCTTCCAAAACAGGTAAAAAAGTCGCCAACACCTGCATCCATGATGGTCAGTCGTACCTGCTCCTCCTTTGACAACATGTTGTCCGGGGCCAGGGTGCGGATAATGGAAAACCGCTGTTCAAAAGACTTTTGTTCGGAAACGGGTATCATGTCAGCCCTCCTGACGCCTTGACGTTAACGCATCCGTCCTGGCTCTGAAACGTTCGTTCATAACACTTAACGCATTGGAACTTTGGGAAGCAATGCTGATGGTCTCCCTTGAAATGGCAGTGTAGGCCTCAAATGCCTGCTCATAAGTATTACACGCCTCTTCCAGAGCTTCAATATTCACGGTCATGCTCTGGCTCATCTTTGCGCCCTTGACCGCAGCATCGCCAATGACCTTTGCCGTATCCGTCATGGTCTCGGCTGCTGCCTTCTGAACCATATCCAGGTGTTTCAAGGTATCCATCTGCTGCTCCGCCGCCACCCGAACGGCCAGGGCATTTTTCACGGCTGTGGCCAGGATCATATCCGTGCGCTGGACCAGACGCTGGACCAAATGAGAATTTCTGACCATCATCTCTCCGCCGAACCGGGTCTGAAGATTGGAATTGTCAATGGTCTGCAGGTCCACAACAGCCATGGCCAAATCAGAGGCCAGGGTGATCAGCGCCTCCTTGACCCGGGGATCGGTCACCGTCTCAAGGTGTACCGTGAGCTTTTCCCAGATCAGCTGCCCCAGGTAAATCTGTTCCTGCAGGGCCGGCTGGATCTCTTTTAATGCATCACAAATCTGGGACAGTTCCGCCGCGTCAAAAGCCACCTGGTCCGCCTCGTTGCGCAGGTGGTCCCGGATGCCGTCAATGGTGGAGTTAACGGTTTCCCTGCGTTCGGCAATGATGCGCAGGATCTCGTCGCCCTTGGGCAGACGGTTTACGGTGCGGGTGAAAAGCCCCATCACTTTTTTAGGCAAAGGCATTTGCGTTTTCGCCACCATGGTGGGGTTAACCTTGTCCAGTTCGGTTTTAATGGCCAGGATATTTCTTGCCACAGGGGAGCTCTCCTCAACCGCCACATTTTTCAGCACCGAGCCCATTTTACGGTCGTATAGGGATACCTGGGTCTGGGTTTTTTCCATGACTTCCCGACCCAGGGAAAATACAAAATTGCCGAGCTGCCAGTTGGACGGGTCTGTTTTGACCTTCTCCACAAAGGCCTGGGCGTGATTTTCAAGTGCCTTGATATCTTCAACAGCAAGGTGCCCGGGCTGGACCGGCACCAGCTGGTTGGGTGCCTGGACAGGGGTAAGCGCCCCCTGCCCGGATGCTTGTGTAACTTCCGCTAATACAGGGGCTTTGGCCTGACCGGCCACATTGGCTAGTTCCTGAGCCAAACTGGACATATGTTTTCTCCTTTATGAAAATTTACCTTCAAGAAAATGAGCCATGGTTTTAAATTCTGCAATTTCATTATTGTCCACAATTTGCCGGGATCTGGCGCATACCTCATGAAGGTTTTCAATGGTTTTTTCAAACGCCGACCTTTGGATCTGTCTGCTGTCCGGGGAAAGGTCGAGATACTCTTTAACGGTTTTAAACAGGTGGGTGGCCCCGATTTTTTTCAGCTCATAGGTCAGGGTCTCCCCCGGGTAACGGGTGATCATATCCGGGATAAGCGCTTTAAGATCGTCCACAATGGATTCTATTTTCAGAATAAGGTCCATGGAAAAATCACGGTCGGTCCGGATCAGAATATTCAGCTTGATCAGGGTATCAAGGATTTGTTTGAAATCAGCACCCGGATCTTTTTTGGCAGGCGGGGATTGATCCTTGGGAGACGATGAAACTTTTGGCACCTTTAGACGCCTGATAATGAGCTTGAATGCAAATAACGCAATAATAAATACGGCAGCTGTAATTATAACGGTCATGAACTATTCCCTTCCAAATTTTTAAAAAAAGCCTTATTTAATGGCAGCTTTAATACCTTTTAGACCGGGTTGGCACTATTGTTATACATTAAATGACGCGAAGTTCAAGTCAATCCGCCCTGTTGACTATGCAACCCCATGCAAGCTGCCTGCCGTTTAATTAGAACTCAATGCAGCCTCCGCGAGTATCCTGCCTTACTTGACTTTATCCCATGCAATGATTACTTCCTTTTGCCGGCTGCAGGCGGTATAATGGTGCCCTATTGTCATTAACTTAAGCGTTAATGGCAAGAAGCAAGAAGGAAAAGTGCCTTTGGCACCAGTTTATATGTTAAGACATAGGAGGCAGGAACATGAATACAGCCCGATCAGGTATTAAGGGTATTGTTTGCATTATGGCTGCAGCAATGCTGACCATGGCAGGGTGCGCGTCATCCAGCTCCAATGTATATACCTATGAGCAGACCATGCAGGCCCAAACTGTGGAGACAGGGACTGTGGAATCTGTAAAATCCGTCATCATCCAGGCCTCAAATCCTCCGGTTGCCGGTGGTGCCATCGGCGGTGTAACCGGCGGTGTGATCGGCAGCTCCGTCGGCCAGGGCCACGGACGGGGTGTGGCCACCATTGTCGGTGCCCTGGCAGGTGCGGCCATTGGCGCAGCCATTGAACATGAGGCCGGAACCAAAAACGGGTTGGAAATTGTTGTTAATCTTGACAGTGATAGAACCATTGTAGTGGTTCAGGAAGCTGATGTACCGATATTTCCCGGGGACAGGGTGCGGGTGTTGACTGCCCCGGATGGCACGACCCGGATATCTAAATAACAGGAGAATATGAAAAAAAACAGTGCAGTAAATGATAAACTAAGAAACGTTGCCATAATCGCCCATGTTGACCATGGGAAAACCACACTTGTGGATGCCATGTTCAAACAGAGCGGGATGTTCCGGGAAGGCCAGGAAGTGGATGACCGGCTCATGGACTCGATGGACCTGGAGCGGGAGCGGGGCATTACCATTGCCGCCAAAAACGGCTCTGTCACCTGCAACGGCATAAAGATTAATATTATTGACACCCCGGGCCATGCCGATTTCGGCGGTGAGGTAGAGCGGGCCCTTTCCATGGCGGATTCCGCCATTTTGCTGGTGGATGCATCTGAAGGGCCTTTGCCCCAGACCCGGTTTGTGCTCAAAAAAACCTTTGAGGCAGGTCTTCCCGTACTTGTAATCATAAACAAGATCGACCGCAAGGATGCCCGGCCCGATGAGGTTCTGGACATGGTCTACGACCTGTTCATTGATCTTGGCGCGACGGATGAACAGCTGGAGTTCACCTACCTATATGCCATTGGCCGGGACGGGATTGTCAAGCGGGGACTGGAAGAAGAGGTAGATAACCTAAAGGTCCTTTTTGATATCATCATCAATGAGATGCCTGCGCCGTCGTATGATCCTGACGCCCCTTTCCAGATGCTGGTGTCAGACCTTGGCTATTCCGATTACCTGGGCCGCCTTGCCATTGGCAAGGTATTCAACGGATCTGCCGCCTCCAACGCGTCTCTGGTCTGCATGGATGAGAACGGCGGCCAGAAACAGCTTAAGGTGTCCAAACTCCAGTCCTATGACGGCATAACACTGGTGCCGGTGGATCAGGCAGACACCGGAGACATCATCGTTCTGGCAGGCATTGAGGACGTGAAAATCGGCGATACCATATGCACCCGGGAAAATCCGCTGGCCCTGCCCAGGATTACAGTGGACGAACCCACGGTGTTCATGCGGTTTACCATTAACACCTCCCCTTTTGCCGGCAAGGATGGCAAAAATGTCCAGTCCAGAAAAATCCGGGAGCGCCTGCTCAAGGAAACCTTGCTCAATGTGGCCATTGAGGTGGAGGAGAGTACCAATGACGACAGCTTTATTGTCAAGGGACGCGGGGAGCTGCAGCTGGCCATCCTCATTGAGACCATGCGCCGGGAAAATTTTGAAGTGTGCGTAGGCCGCCCCAAGGTCATTTACCGGGAAGAGAACGGGCAGCTCCTGGAGCCCATTGAACATCTGTTTGTGGATTGCGATGAGAATTTCATGGGCGTGGTCACCGAGAAACTGTCCGTAAGAAAGGGCAAGATGACCAACCTGGTGAACAACGGCAAGGGCCGGGTCCGCCTGGAATTCTCTATCCCCTCCCGTTCACTGATCGGGTACCGGGACGAGTTCATGACCGACACCCGGGGCACGGGCATCCTGAACTCCTATCTGTCCGGGTATGAAGCCCATCGCGGGGATTTTCCCGTACGCTACACCGGCTCCCTGGTGTGCGACCGCCAGGGCAAAGCCGTACCCTATGCCCTGTTCAACCTGGAACCCCGGGGCCGTCTTTTCATCACGCCGGGCACCCCGGTTTACGAGGGCATGGTCATTGGCGAACACAACCGTCATTCGGATATTGACGTCAATGCCTGCAAAGAGAAGAAGCTGACCAATATGCGTGCATCCGGAAAAGACGAAGCCACCACCTGCTCCCCTATCAAGTCTATGACCCTTGAACAGGCCATCCATTTTATCAGGGACGATGAAATGGTTGAGGTCACCCCCTTATCCATCCGCATCCGCAAGGTGGAACTTAATGCTGCCAAACGCCATATCCTTGCCGGAAAGCTTAAGAAAAAGGATTCCGAGTCCTGATATCCTTATGGTGCTTGTAAGAGCCTGTTTAAAAATTTGGGAGAATTGGGGCCATTTTCACAAAATTGCAGCCGCTTCATCAATTTTTAAACAGGCTTTAATATTTCCGGGGGAGTATTGATGATGATAAAAAAACTGCCCAGTGGATTTGATATCAATCACGGCATTCCAAATAAAATTTTTCTGACTGAAGCCAAGGGCGTAGAGCGTCCTTTTGTTACCCGTATCCTCTCTAAAGGTCAAACCGATGTCATGGATCGGGGGTATCAATCTCATAAAGATTTTGATCTTCTCCAGGAAGAGAGCAAACATTTTGTCTGCCGTATTAAAGCAAGCAAAAACCTAACCCGACATCACTGAAAAGGACTATAAATAATCAAGTTTTGACCCAAACTTTGGGAAAACATCAATGAAACAGGAACAAAATCATGGAAAAAGAGATCAGACAGATAATTCAGGATGATGAAAACTCCCTTGTTGAGTTTAAAACACCGGATGTCTCACCCCAATCTCTGGCCGAAGAGATCTCTGCATTTGCCAATGTCAGGGGCGGAGAAATTTTTATCGGGATTTCAGATGACGGCCGCGGCTCAGGAATCGATAAGGCACGCATTAAAAACCTGGAGGAAGCCGTGATGAATATTTGCCGGAACAATATTCTTCCCCCGTTGATTCCAATGTTTGAGACAACCATCGTTGACAGGAAAGTGATTGCACGGATCCAGGTTTCGGAGGGACTTGAAAAACCCTATCAGACCGCTTCCGGAAAATATATGATCAGGGTGGGCAGTACCAAAAGAAATTCCTCAAGACAAGAACTGCTGCGACTGTTCCAGAACGCGGGGGTGGTTCACATTGACGGAAAACGGGTCCCCGGGGCATCAAAACAGGACCTGGACCTTGATAAAATCAAACGCTATTTTAAAGACGTGTATGAGTTGGACATGGGATTGATGGATGAGGTGGAGACCAGGGCCTTGCTTGTTAATGCCAGTCTGGCTGAAATCGTGCATGCAAAGCTTTGTCCCAGCATGGCCGGGCTGCTTTTTTTCAGCAGAAAAGAAGGAGTGGTCACTGCCCTGGAAAAATACCTTCCCCAGGCCGGAATTCAATTTGTTTATTATCAGGATCAGGATCTTGAGGATATTTTTGACCGGCTGGACTGCTATGATCCAAGCCCGGAAGCCATTGACACAATCCTCCATAAACTTAAGCTGAACTGGAAAACATCTTTTGTGATCCGGGGCATGAAACGGGAAGAACTCAAATTCCCCCAGGGCGTTTTACGGGAACTGCTGGTAAATGCGGTGGTACACCGGGATTACAGTATCCATGCAAAAATCCAGATAAAAATGCAGCCCGGAATAATAGAGATCACCAACCCCGGCCGCCTGATCAACACCGTGACCATTGAAAAAATGAAGGCCGGTATTTCCATCAGCCGAAATCCCATTATCTTAAAATTCATGCAGAACTACAGATATGCCGACCAATTGGGAAGGGGCATCCCCATGGTATTTAGAAAAATTTCCGCAATGCCCGGGTTCAGCATTCACCTGGAAGCCCGGGACGAAATGTTTAAAGCAAGGCTTGAGTTTTCGTCAGAGAATTGTAGGCGGGGGGTCATACCGTGACAATCATTGACATGCCCTCAGATTCTCAGCACCTGGAACCATGCCAATTTATAATGCAATAATCAAGGTTTGCCCCCTGCTCGCCCCCTGCCCCAAAAGGTCTTACAATCTTTATCGTTGTGACTCGGCATCTGTTTCAGGGTCAGGGCCGGTCTGGTCCCGGGTCTGATCTGCAGATGTGAAGTGCGTCTGTTGACGAAATTTTGGCTTGCGCCATTCCACTTTGGACCACAACATGGGTGTGCAAAACCTGATCCATCCCCATTTCAAAATATTGATCAACCAGAAGGAGACCCAAAGCGCCCAGGCCAGCATGGCAACCCGGTAGGACCACATGGGAATGGACACCATCCAGGTCCGGGGCAGGACAGGCCCTGACACATCATGATACCAGCGCAGCAGGTTGGCACTGGAACCGTTACCCCGGATGTTCATATCCGGATGCCCTAAAAGTCCGTTGGATATGCTGAAAACCAGACATGCTCCCGACGCCAGGGTCAGTGCCACAATGCCCAGCTGGATCAGGTTGAACTTCATGCCGGTGAACTGATCGGCTTTGGACCGGAAATCCAGTGCAATCAGCCAGCCTGCCACAATGATCGCGGGTGCCGGATGGTTCATGGTGATGCCGATGAACAGCAAAAACCACTGCAACAGATTCAACGGCGTCCGCCCGGTTTTTGACAGGATAAAGGCAATGATCAGGATTACGATCAGTTCGGACCAGAACAGCACGGCCGGACCCAACGCGGGTTCCCCGCCCAGAAACAGGGGCCACCGGTTGCTGCCGGGTATGATATCCACACAGGCGTTGGCACTGTCCATCCCTAAATTCACAACCGGTGTTTTATAGAAGGGGCTAATACCGCCGGCTGACACCCATTGGAGTACAATTTCCTGGTGTCCCGGGACAATGGGCAGGGTCACCTGGTTCTGATCCTGCCGGATGGAGCGTACCCTGCCTTGAATTTTCACCTCCTGCAGCCTGGCGTCCTTGGG
>NZ_DDYV01000058.1:0-50091 GCF_002348205.1 Desulfobacter sp. UBA2225
ATCGACAAAGTGCTGACCAACCGATTTTTGGGCCCCTTGCTGATGGTGGGCGTGCTGGCAGCCTTGTTCCAGTTTACCTTTACTTACAGTGCCTTGCCTGTTGAATGGATTGAAGGGCTTTTTGGCTGGATCAGCGGGGTGGCGGATGCGATCCTGCCCGACGGCCTTCTCAAATCCATGATTGTATCCGGAATCATTGACGGTGTGGGCGGTGTCATGGGGTTTGTGCCGCTGATCATGTTCATGTTTCTGGGTATCTCCTTTATTGAGGATTCAGGATATCTGGCCAGAATGGCCTTTATGCTGGACCGGGTATTCCGGATATTCGGACTCCACGGCAGTTCTGTCATGGCATTTATTGTTTCCGGCGGCATTGCCGGCGGGTGTGCCGTACCCGGCGTTATGGCGGCCCGGACTCTGAAATCTCCCAAGGAACGTCTGGCCACCCTTCTGACTGTGCCGTTCATGAACTGCGGTGCCAAACTGCCGGTATATGCCCTGCTGGTGGCAGCATTTTTTCCCAAAAGCCAGACCACTGTCATGGTCATCCTTACCCTGATCTCCTGGATCGGGGCACTGCTGGTGGCAAAACTTTTAAGGAGTACGGTCATTCGTGGAGAATCCACTCCCTTTGTCATGGAATTGCCCCCCTACCGGCTGCCCACCCTTAAAGGGCTCTGGATTCACACCTGGGAAAGAACCTGGCAGTACATGAAAAAGGCAGGTACTGTAATCCTGGGTATCTCTATTCTTCTTTGGGCCATGATGACCTTTCCCGGACTGGATGACAAAACCACGGCACAATTTGAATCCCGGCGTACAGCTATCATTGATTCAGTTCAGGCAGACATTTTAAAGGAAATTGACACCGCAGATAAAGACGCTGAGCTTTCCCCTGAGGCCCGAAAGGTAAAGGATGCCCTGGCGGGTATTGACGGTCGGAAATCCCTGACCAGGCTTGAAAATTCTTTTGCCGGCAGAATCGGCAAAACCCTTGAAAAAATTTCTTACCTGGCCGGATTTGACTGGCGGACCAATATCGCCCTGCTGGGTGGTTTTGCAGCCAAGGAGGTGGTGGTGTCCACACTGGGAACAGCCTATTCTCTTGGGGATGTGGACTCTGGAAGCACAGAATCCCTGGGACAAAGGCTTGCCAAAGCGCCTGGGTGGGGGCCTGTCACCGCCTTTGCTCTGATGATTTTTACAATCTTTTACTCCCCTTGTTTTGTGACGGTTGCCTGTATTGCAAAGGAGACCGGGTCTTGGAAATGGGCGGCATTTTCAGTGGGCTTTAATACGGCCCTGGCTTTTGCGCTGTCAGTGTTGGCGTACCAGGTCGGATCCCTGGTTGTTAATTAAAAAATGCACGTTAAGGAGGAAAAAATGGGAAATATTCTGGTTGGACTGATTGTGGCCGCAGCCCTGTTTTATTCGATCAGAAGAGTGATCAAAATTTTTAAAGGACACGCCTCATGCAGCTCCGGATGTGACGGGTGCACGCCCTCCACGCAGCAGAAGTGCTGCAGCCCAAAAGACAATTCAGACACTGACCGGTTGGAATAACAGAATCGGAAGCGAACAATGGATACCCAAGGCGCTTTTGCTGCAAAAATATACGACCCTGTACTCTTTTTTGCCCTGAAAAACATCCGGCAGGATATCATCCGTCTGATTCCAGACCATGACGCACGCATTCTGGATCTGTGCTGCGGGACCGGTGATCAGTTGAAAAGATTGTCAAACGCAGGCTTCAGCAATTTAACAGGTGTGGATATATCCTCCGACATGCTTAAGGTTGCCCGGAAAGGCAATAAAATTGCAAAGCTGATGGAATGTGATGTGCAGCACACAGGACTGCCTGGTGCAAGTTTCGACATCATTATCATTTCCCTTGCAGTTCATGAAAAATCTGCCCAGATGCAAAATAATATGCTGGCGGAGGCGAAACGTCTGTTAGCGCCGGGCGGTCAACTTATTTTAGTGGATTTTTCTTTGGATGATCAGGCCAAGATGATGAGCAAAATCGCTGCCACCATAATCGAACGCCTCGCTGGTGAAGCACATTATCGTAATTTTAAAACCTATGTAAAAAAAGGCGGTATGATCTCTGTTATCCAGGGTCGTTTTAAAATACGGCAACAGATCAGGCATGCGCAGGGCGTGATCAGCATCTGGACAGTTACGGCAAGCAACCATAATCTGTCTGCCGGCCTGCTTTAAACGATAAAAGAATCAAAGGCAGGGTAAATGATGCCCCGCCTTTTCTTTGTAACAACTGCTGTTTTTTTATCGCGTCATGCCGTGTTCTGATGCCGCGAAACCAAAATTTATTTGTAATCGTAAAATCCCTTGCCGGTCTTGCGTCCCAGCCATCCTGCCTGCACATATTTTCTTAACAGCGGGCAAGGTCTGTATTTGGAGTCCTTGAATCCGTCATACAGGGTTTCCATGATGGCAAGGCAGGTGTCCAGACCAATGAGGTCGGCAAGGGTCAACGGGCCCATGGGATGTGCCATTCCAAGCTTCATGACCGTATCAATGTCCTCTTTGGTGCCGACGCTCTGGTAGAGACAGAAAACCGCCTCATTGATCATGGGCATCAGTATCCGGTTGGCGATGAACCCGGGGAAGTCATTGGCTTGGGCCGGGATCTTTCCGAATTTCTTGGACAGATCCCAGGTCAGTTTAAAAGTCTCTTCGGAAGTGGCAATCCCCTTGATGACCTCCACAAGTTTCATCATGGGCACGGGGTTCATGAAATGCATGCCGATCACCTTGTCCGGTCGGGAGGTCTGGGCTGCTATGCTGCCGATGGGAATTGATGACGTGTTGGAGGCCAGGATCACGTTCTCTGGGCAGATTTCGTCCAAGTTCCTGAATATTTGAAATTTCAGGTCTTCACGTTCCACGGCGGCTTCCACCACGAAATCGGCCTTGGCCATATCCTTTAAATCCGTAGTGGTGGTAATTCTGGCAAGGGTGGTATCCTTATCCGCCTGGGTTATTTTTTCTTTCTTTAACAGACGGTCCAGGGAGGCTGAAATTGTTGCAAGGCCTTTTTCGCAGAACTCTTCTTTAATGTCGCTCATGATTACATTCATTCCTGCCGCAGCAGCCACCTGGGCAATACCGTTGCCCATCTGACCGGAACCCACAACACCAAAGGTGTTTACTTCCATTGTTTTATTCTCCTATACAGTCAACGTGGGAAATTTTTTTTTAGAACAGACAATAGTTACCGGTTGACAACTAGTGCCACGGCCTCCCCACCCCCTAAACACAGGGAAGCAAGGCCGGTTCTCACATCTCTTTTGGCCATTTCATACAATAATGTGGTCAGAACCCGGGCGCCGGAGGCACCGATGGGATGGCCCAAGGCCACGGAGCCGCCGTTGACGTTCACCTTTTCCGGGTCCAGTTCCAGGACCTTGTTGATGCCGGTGGAGGTGCCGGAAAAGGCCTCGTTGATTTCAAACAAATCCACGTCATGAATACCGATACCCTGTTTTTTTAAGACTTTGGGGATGGCGTAAATGGGTGCCATGAGCACATATTTCATATCAATGCCATAGGAGGCCTGGGCGCCGATTTCTGCCATGACCGTGCATCCCAGCTCTTTTGCTTTTGATTCGCTCATTATCACCACGGCGCTTGCGCCATCGGCGATGATGGACGCATTGCCTGCCGTGCCCACACCCTCTTTTTTAAAAGCGGGTTTCATTTTGGACAAAACTTCAAAAGTTGTCTCCTGGGGGCATTCGTCCGTATCAAAGATTTTAGGATCACCCTTTCGCTGGGGGATCGAAACAGGCATAATTTCATCCTTAAACCGCCCTTGGGCAATAGCCTTGTTGGCCCTGGCATAGGACTGGGCTGCAAACCGGTCCTGGTCTTCACGGGTCACTTCCCAGCGCTCGGAGCAAAGTTCATTGGACATGCCCATGTGAAAATCATTTACAACATCCCACAGCCCGTCATGGACCATATGGTCCTCAATGCGTCCGGGCCCCATGCGATGTCCCCACCTGGCCTTTTCCATATAATAGGGCGCCATGCTCATGGTCTCCATGCCGCCGGCCACCACAACATCAGCATCGCCGCACTGGATGGCCTGGGCTGCCAGCATAACGGCTTTAAGGGATGACCCGCACACCTTGTTTACGGTAATGGCTTCCACTTCCCAGGGTAGGCCTGCCTTAACCACCGCCTGTTTTCCAGGATTCTGGCCGTACCCGCAGGGCAGGACCATTCCCATGATGCATTCATCCACCACGGCATCCTCAATATCAGCACGTCGGATTGCTTCCCTGATGACAAGCCCCCCAAGTGTTGTGCCGCCCATGCCGCTTAAGGAACCGCCAAAACTGCCGAGGGGGGTTCGGGTCGCACTGACGATAACTGCTTTGTTCATTCTAAACTCCTTTATTCTCTTTAGACAGATAAGGTTTAAATGCAGATATCAGGACTCAAACGCAGCACCGGTACCGGGCTGTGACGAAAAATCTTTTCAATGGTGCTGCCCAGAACAAATTTGACCGAGCGACTGTGACCTAACGGGCCTAAAACCAGGGCATCTGCCCTGAGGTTTTTTGCCGCACTAAGTATCTGTTCACAAGGATCTCCCGAGTCAATGGTGATATCAATACCTGCCAAATCCTCAATGCCTGCGGCCTTTATATGATCCTCAAGCTGGTTTTTTCGCTGTTGTTTGGCCTTGGGTAAAAATTCCTCTTCAGAAAAGGTGTTTTCAGGGATGTAATGGGATTTTATCCAGGCAAGCTCCTTGGTGCCGATGCAATGGACCACATGAAGCTTTGCACCTGTTATTTTTGCAATCCATCCCGCCCGTGCCAGAATGTGTTCGGTCCAGGGAGAAAAGTCCACAGCAGCCATAATGTTTCGGAGCTCACCGGGTGCCGGCAGTTCGTTGCCTGAGTACATCCGTTTAAAAATATGTTTGTCCCTGACACTGAACAAGGCCTTTCTGCAGTGACGGAATACAAATTCCGCGGCACTGCCGAACATGAAGCTCGATAGATTGGAACGCCCTTTGTTGGCCATGACCACAAGGTCCGGGTCGACCTCTTCGATCATGGTAAGGATCTCTTCGGCAGGATATCCCATTTTAATGCGGATATCGGTTTTGCCGTCGAATTCAGGGTGACGTGTCCGGATCAGTTCCTTGATCTGGGTAATCCTGCCTTCTTTAAGTTCCTCCAGGTACTCTTTGGTGTCCTCCCTGCAGGGATACATCATTCCGGCCATATACACCGGATTAACCTCGCGCAAAGGGACAATAGAACAAATGGTGACCTTTAGATCTGCCCGTCCTGCCAGGCCCAGGGCATAGCCCAGGGTCATGGGTGAATAATCAGACAGGTCAATACAGGCCATAATGTGGTTGAATCGAGTCATTGTCTGCTCCTTAATTTATCGAGACGGATGCATTTTTTTTGCCCATGACCAGCAAGAACGGATCTGTCTCTTAATATTATATAATACGGTCAACGGCCATTAAGGTAAAAAAAATTGTTTTAAATTCATGAACAACTTTTTTCGCGATTGTAGCACCTTCATCTCTGGTTGTATAGGCAACAGGATGGATTTTCGGACGCTTATGGTGCCATTAAATTGGGGTTGAACAGGGTTTTTTTTTCAAGGACTTGAAGCTTTTATTAAAGTCATATAATATAGATATCTCCACATTGTATTACAGGCAAGACTTAAATGAGCGATAAACCCAGTTACGAAATGCTTGAGCAACAGATCAAAAAACTGGAGCGCTCCGTCCAAGGAGCCCGCCGGGCAGAGTTGATCAATAGAACGCTGTTCTATATTGCATCCGATTTGACCACCTGCGACTCCCTTGCAGACCTGTACGCCTCCATCTACAAACGTGTGTCAGGCCTTATGGATATTTCGAATTTTTTTATAGCCGTTTATCACAAAGACCAAAAAGCCATACAGTACGTATTTCGCAGGGACGAAGGGTCAGATATGGCTCCTGAATGGATATACAATTTTCCTGAAAAGTGCTGTTTAACAGGTGATGTGGTTATGAACAAAAAGCCGTTACTGCTTGATGAACAGCAACTTATGGACCTTGCCGCCAAAGGCAGGGTCATGGGACGATTGCCAAAAAACTGGCTGGGTATCCCGTTGATGGTCAAAAGCGAGGTGGTTGGCGTGATGGCGGTAAAAAGTTATAATAATTCCGTCAAATACAATGAAAAGCATGTGGAGCTACTCAGTTTTGTTTCGGATACCATTGCCACAGCCATTCAAAAAAAGCAGGCTGAGAACGAATTGAGCAAAGCCAAAAAACGCCTGGTCCGCACCCAGAAGCTTGAAGCCATCGCCACATTGGCAGGCGGTATTGCCCATGATTTCAATAACACCCTCTCCATCACGCTTGGCAATATCAATCTGGCCCAGATGACGGCGGCAAGCGGGACGATTAGAGGCTACCTGGATGACGCAGAACAATCGGTTCTCCAGGCAAAAAAGCTGGCTTCCAAATTTGTTATCTTTTCAAGCAGAAGCACTGTGGGCATTAAAACCCATATCGACTTGACAGGCTTTATTAACGTTACCCTTGATCAACTGAGACAGGAAAAAAATATTTTGTCCCGGCTTGAGGTCTTTGAGGTGCCTCCTGTCATTGAAGCCGATAGGGAAGCCCTCAATGAAGCGCTGAAGAATGTTGTCATAAATGCATCAGAAGCCATGGAGAATAAGGCTCCGGTAAAGATAACGGCTCGTCTTTATGCCGAACGAAAAGGCATGATTGTCATATCAATCACAGACCAGGGCAGGGGGATCAGGTCGGAGGATCTAGAAAAAATTTTTGACCCCTATTTTTCCACCAAACCCAAAGGGGGTAACCGGGGAACCGGCCTTGGACTTTCCATTGCCTGGGCCATTGTGAAAAACCACCAGGGCAATATCCAGATTCACTCCACACCGGGCCAGGGCACTTGTGTGGATATCATTTTGCCCATTTTCCCAAAAAGTACACCCAAAGAAACCTTTAAGCCCAAAGAGGTGGAACCTAAGACAAGGCCATCTGCCAGGGTGGCAACCCGAAAACCCCTTGTCCTGTTTATGGATGATGATGCCATGATTCTGGAGGTCTCCGAAATAATTCTCACCCAGTTGGGCTACGAGCCTGTCCTTGCAAAATCCGGTGAAGAGGCGGTGGAGAGATACCAGGCCTGCCTTGTGGAGGGCAAAATTATCGGCAAGGTGATCCTTGACCTTGAAGTTAAGCATGGCATGGGCGGCGAAGAGACCATGGAAAAACTGCTGGCCCTGAACCCCGGAATCAAGGGGATTGTGGCCTCGGGCTATTCCAATGATGTGGTCATGGAAAACCATTCTTTCTTCGGCTTCTCTGCAGCCCTGTCCAAGCCCTTTTCCATCATGGCGCTGAAACAGGCCCTTGACGGTCTATGAATTTTCCTGCTCAGTTTCTTTTGGCCAAATTCGTTGTTCTGTATAAATATTTGGTGAGTCAGATTTTCTTCCAGGCAGTATTTGCATACGATCAAGAGTATTGATTAAATCATCAATACAGCCTTCTGGGTCTACCGTATAACTTGAACCCCAGCAGCGCCAAAATTTCCAACCAACTCTTTCCATCACTCTTTGCCGTTCCCAGTCTTCCATCCATTTTTCCGGTGGGTGATATTTGTCACCATCTAACTCTATGGCTAATCTCCTATCGTTTTCTCCTTCAACTACCATATCAATTGAGAAAGCACCAACCTTAACTTGTGGGGTAACATTGTAGCCTTTTTCCGCAAGCCTTGTCAGCACATCTCTCTCGAAGTCTGAATCACATAAATCTAAAGGATTATTTATAGTATCCCTTTGCGGCATTGGATTAACAAAATGTTGAAGTATTCGCAGTCGCAAATCTGCCTCATTTTTTAAATCAGATTCCTCTAAACTCCTGAACAAATACATTCTGTCCCGGGCTCTTGAAAGTGCAACATTAGTTCGTTGCTCATACTCTCTTTTTGTCATTGCTGCCCCTTGTCCGGCACCGACAACCATTGACAATAGTATAATGTCTCGCTCTTTTCCCTGAAAAGTTGCGGCGTCTCCACATGCTATATGATACTTCTGGTAACTATCTTCACCTAACGCAATGAGTAGTTCATTTTGAATGAACTTAGCCTGCTGTGCGCCTACAAGAGAAATAACACCAATCGTTCTTCCTGAATATTTGGGATTATTAACAATCCTTTTAATTTCAGAAACAATTGCTTCAGCCTCATCCTCATTGATTTTATTTCGCTCATCCCGGTGACCATGTTTGACATGAACATCAATCAAGGGTGGTGTTAGTTTTTCCGATGCTGTTGGAATCCTCAGAGGGTTGAGTGATTCGCTGTAAAATTGCATGCTGAACCTGATAATGGGTTCAACACAGCGGAAATGCTCTGTCAGCATAATGCGTTGGCCGGGAAATACGGCATTGGCAAGATCGTAAATGGATACTCCGGGCAGAAGCAACTCGGCAAAGGGCTGCCCTCTTAAAAAGTTATGTTTGAGCTGCAAAATTTTTTCTTCCGCTATAAATGCAGCGGTGGGGCTTACCTGCTTATCGTCACCAACAATCAGGATTTTCTTTGCCCTCATAATTGCGGGTAAGGCTGTTATATCAGATTGAGATGCCTCATCAATAATAACGAGGTCAAATGAACCGAAGTCAGAAGGAAGGCTTTCACTAATACGCCACGTTGGCATAATCCAGCATGGAACCCCACTATAACAATCTTTCATTGCCCTATAGGCATCTCGTCTATGCCTTGGCGCTCTTTTTCCTGTGCCCTTACCTATTTTTGCAACAGAAGAGATAAAGCGCATTAATGCACCTTGAACACGTTCTGTCATATTGGTGTGTAGCCCGATATTTGTTTTGACTTTAATTAAATCTGAAAAAGTTCTTTGCAAATCGTTTACAAGGCGAGACCGTTTCTCTGATACTCTTTTTAACGCTTCTCTTCCATCAATTTCTTTTAGATATTGATTTCGGCGTTTCCATTGCCATGATGCGAACCAGTCTACAGGTGTTAACTCATCTTCCGTTGAAGAGACAGGTTCTGTCCTGAGTTGCTTTGCCCAATTCGGCGCACCTGAAGATAATATTTTTTCTGAAATTCTTTCCACAACAGATATGTCATTTGATAATTTATTTAGCCTGTTTAACTCTGCTATAAAATTTTGCCACGCTTTCATTATTTCATCAGAAGAGTATCCAGGATTCCCTATGGAATCATGGATAAAATTTCGCAGTTTTACAGAAACTTCACCCTCAGAGTTTTTAATTTTGTCCGTGAGATCTTGTAATTTTATCCTTTGCGCTCCCAGCCTGATTCGAGATGTGTTTACTTCAATAGCCTCAAGAACCTTTTCTATTTCAGTTTTACTTTTCAGCAAGCTATTGATGGTAACGCCATGGGGAAATAATACAGCGACCTCACTTTTTGTTGCTTCCCATTGCTGAGCGGCCTCTTCGGCTTTAGAGATTAAGTCATGAATTGACTGCCCGGTTTTAAAAAGTTCACCATATGAAAACGACAAGTTAGGTAAATCAACCTCCTGTCCTGCATGATTCCAACGGACGGTAAATTTTCGAATGTTATTTTGGAATAGTATGTAGTCTTTGGCAAGTTGCCATTGTTCTGTGCTTTTAGGTTCTTCCCCATCTACACGAATCAGCTCTATATATTTTTTTGCTTCCTTATTTCCAAAGGATAAAAGGCCAAAAGGTTTTTTGCCTGCTATCAGCTTGTCAAGTCCATTTAAAACTTGCTCACTATGAGAGGCAGGATCATTTGCTTCAACGAGAGTCCTAACAAATTTTTGTCTTTCAGACACCAACCTGCTCAATTCATTTCTTAACTCATTAAATAATTCAATGTGACTCACCTGGTCTTGGTTATTGAGCCAATGGTAGAATAACCCCTCTAACCACGGGGAAGTTTCTAATTGTGTCAAGAAATTCTGAAGGCCTTTCAGGGGAGAGATTAATTTTTTTGCACGATTTACAGACTTTTCAACTGATACTGCCAGTGGAGGAATATTATTGTTTTTCGCTTGCACTTCTATTCTTGCAGCGGTTGCTACGTCGTCATGGATTGCTACAATATTCGCAGAGTCAAGCATGTCTTGTTGGTTTGGCAGGCGTTTGCCTACATAGCTAATATCTTCACCAAGAGTTCTTCTGGCTGAACGAATACTGGCAATATCAGAATCTGTAAATTGAGGAATAAATTTTTCTGAGGAACCAAGTTCATCAATAAGCCATTCATGCTTGCCAGTATCAGAAATAACCTCCTCTGCCAGCTCCATGGCAGTTATTTCTGAATCTGTACCAGAAAGCGCTTTGTTGATTGGGTTTAATTGTTTTAAGCTCCAGTCTTTGATTTCTCTGTCAATTTTTTGAATTTCTTTTTTTAGCTGCTTAACCCTCAACTCATGAGACTCTGCGTCTCGTTTTAAATCTCGTAGATTCGTCTGGCTTGCTATGCCTGCAAGAAGTTGTACAGCAGATTCAAGCTGTTTCATTCCTTGCCTTTCATTTGTGAGAAGGCTGATAGTTAGCGGCCTTAACTCTTCAGGTATTTGCTTTTGTAGCACTGACAAGGCGGGGTCGCCTTTTGATGTCACAAGCACTGTTTTGCCTGTAGCAAGGTAATGGCAAATAATATTAGCGATAGTATGCGTTTTTCCCGTACCAGGAGGACCTTGAACCACGACACCGTCATTTTGTTCAAGTCTGTAAACTATTTGAACTTGTGCATCATTGAATGGTTTGGGAAAAAAGAGTTCTGTTTTTTGGCAACTTGGCGAGGATGATAATGAAGATTCACTCCCTGTGGTAATCGCTGAAGCTGCTGAGACTGGTTTTACGTCTGATAACTCAGAGATTATCCTTTTGGCAGGTTTGGGGATGTTGCCCGGAGATTCTTTTAATTTTTTTTGAAATCGCTCTATGTCTTGAACAAAACCTGTTCGACTTCTTGGACGCGCAAACATTACCCAACTGTCTGTGATTTCAAATGTATCTCCGATTTTGTTTGGTTTGCGATTTTCCTTGTCAGGGTTAACATCCGGCCAGTATGTACCTTTTTCACTCAAATATGTTGATGCTTGCCTGAGTATTGGTTCAAAGCTTTCATGGACATAAGGTGAAAATTCAACATCTTCTGATAGTTCAGAAAAATGCTTTTTACCAAACCGTATAAGGGTATTAACGCCTGGGTTATCAAGGGCTGAAAAGGAATCTACCGCAAGAATTGGCTCAATGTTTCTGGGATGAATCAATATCGACCCGTCTTCTCTATTGATCTCAATTTCAATAGGTTTTTCAATAAGGGCGTGATCAATATCATGGCCTTCACAATTCCATCTGGCAATGCCAATACCCCAAATGATTTCTATTGGCTGCTCATCTCCTTGGGCTTCAATGGTTTGTTGTAGGCTAAAAAGTGAATCATAGATTTTTATAGTTTTACGCCGCGGCTTTTCCTCTTCTGCCCATGGTAGCCATTGTTCATCAATATAGTTCTCAATATCTGATTTAATGCTGATATTGTTTTTCAGCCTGATAATTATATCTTTTCTACTGGTTGTTTCATGCTGCTCTTTGAGAGGGTTTTTAATGTCTGCTTCTAAGATAATTCCTTGTGTAATTAAATTTTTCGCTTCTGATTCGGTTATAGTTTTTATTATTTTTTCTTTTACATCAGGTTGGATCATAGGTTCATTGCTGACAACAATCCATTCTCTAAGTTGTTCAGGGATTTCTGGGGGAGGCACTCTTTTTAATCTTTCAACCCTTACCCAAATTGGCACCCCATCTTCATCTGCGGTATTATGCTGAATGCCAATACGACCTTTGAGTTCATGTTCCCAAATAACCAATTGTTTATATTCATCAATTCTGAATATTGGCCTTTGGTTTAACATCCCAACATGATGCACATACTCCAGTAGGTCATTAAGGCGATCTCTTGCTGTTATGGCGTTATTTTGATTTTCGTTATTCATAGTTTTATTTTCGGGTACTTTTGGAAACACAACAAGAAGTTCATCTGGAAAGCACAGGGCTGTTATTTTCGCCGGATGCTTACTGAATTGGCATGGGCATCCAGGCCTTCGGTTTGGGCCAGGGTAATCACATCATCCGCCTCCTTTTCAAAGGCGGCTTTGGAATAATGGATCAGACTGGTTTTCTTGGTAAAATGGGATACGCTCAAGGCGGATGAAAACCGTGCCGTGCCTGCTGTGGGCAGAACATGGTTGGGGCCTGCAATATAATCGCCCATGGGTTCGGGGGTATACGGTCCCAGGAACACGGCGCCTGCATTTTGAATCCTGTCAAGATAATCAAAAGGTGATTCCACCATGATTTCAAGATGTTCAGGCGCCAGGCGGTTGGACAGATCAATGGCGGTATCAATATCCGGTACCACTAGGATTGCGCCGAAATCATTGATGGCCGGTCCGGCAATATCCTTGCGGGGCAACGCATTGAGCTGGGGCTCAATCGCGGCAGAGACCTTTTGCGCCAGAGCTTGAGAATCGGTCACCAGGACAGCCGATGCCAGCAGATCATGCTCGGCCTGGGAAAGCAGGTCTGCGGCAATACATTCCGGGTCTGCGGTTTCATCTGCAATGATTAAGATTTCGCTGGGACCTGCAATCATATCAATACCAACGGTTCCGGAAACAATTTTCTTGGCAAGGGCAACATAAATATTTCCCGGCCCCACAATCACATCAACCTTGGGCACCTGGGAGGTTCCGTAAGCCAGTGCGCCAATGGCCCAGGCAGAACCGGCCTTGAACACGGAATCAATGCCCACGGCGCGGGCTGCGGCAAGAAGATGCGGATTTATTTTTCCGTCCGCCATGGGCGGGGTCATCAAAGAGATTGATTTTACGCCTGCCACCTTGGCCGGAATTCCTCCCATGAGCACAGACGAGACCAGGGGCGTTTTGCCGCCCTTGGCCCCGGGGGCATAGATGCCTGCAGCGGCAACCGGCCGAACCATCTGCCCCACCATCACCCCGTTTCTGGGGGTGTCCATCCATGAATTTTCCCTCTGGCGGCTGTGAAAATCTGTGAGCTGTTCAACGGCCCGGTCAAGGGCCTTTAAAAACTGCGGGGTCATCTGTTCCAGGGCATCTTCAAACTCGTGTTCCGTTACCTTAAATGTATCCAGGGTAACCGCCGGGGAGTCAAATTTGTTGGTGTATTCGATAAGCGCTTCATCACCTCTTTTTTTAACATCATCCAGAAATGCCTGAACATTGTCCTGGTCTTCCCTGGAAAACCCCAAGCCTCTGTCTATAGTATCCTGAACCCTTTTTTCCGCTTCCGGGGAAGGGTAATTAAATATTTTCATGGTATATCTCTTAATTGTTATGTTCATTTTCGGCCAAAACGCTGTTTCCATTTTTAAAACAAAGGAACAGGGCCGCTGGATAAAAGATCAATATATCAATTTTTAGCACAGAAAACCAATGTCAAGTCCACTGGGGTGAAAAAATATTGAAGCAAAATTGGGAGATGGTCTCAGTCACATGGTTAAAATAAAATCAACTGCCTGTTATGGTGACTTAATTTTCCATTGACACCAGTCTCCTTTGTTATACATTGTCCGAATTGACAAAAATTTTCCGAAGCTATGGATCGCCTGGAGCCACTAATAACAATATGCGGCCAATAGCTATAATTAAAATTATTTTGGTCAAATAATCAAAGTTCTCTTGACACAACTTTTATATGAATTTATGATTTGATCAAATGATCATAACGAGGACGAAGTATGCCAAGACCTAAACGCCCCAGATGTATTGCATCAGAACCGGCAATTAAAGGATTTAAGCCCAGAGGGGCGGTGGAGACCGGAGAAGTCATCATTTCCCTGGAAGAATTTGAAGCCCTCAGACTCATAGATTATGAGGGCATGGATCAGTCCGGTGTCGCACAGGTTATGGATGTTTCTCGACAGACCGTAGGAAGAATTCTGAAAGCCGCCCGTTATAAAATCGCAGAATCCTTGGTTACAGCCAAGCGGCTTACCGTCCAGGGGGGGTGCTATGAGATGCGAGGACGCGGAAAGGGCAGGGGGTGGCGGCATGGATGCAGAAAACCACCAGAAGGTTAAAGGATAAAATCTGCCAAGCGGCCGGAGTAATTCCCCGGCTTGACAGCAGTTTAATTACGGAGATTATAACCATGAACAGCGAACAGAGCCTTTCCGAAAGCCTTGAAGACTATCTTGAAGCCATATTTGAACTTCAGACCATGAATGCGGTTGCACGTTCAAAAGATATTGCCGCTAAATTGAATATCAAATGCGGCTCCGTTACCGGCACCCTTAAAAAATTGGCTGACCGGAAGTTGATTAATTACGAGCCCTACGGCTATATCACCCTGACCCCCAAAGGAGATAAAATCGCAAAAGAGGTTACAACCCGTCATAATGTGTTCAAGCATTTTTTATTTAAACATGTGGAACTTGATGAAGCGACTGCAGAGCAAACCGCATGCCGTATGGAACATGCCATGAACCATAAAACTTTTATGAAATTCAAGGCCTTTGTTACAAAGCTGGATGCCTGATGCTCAACCATCATCCTTTGATAACGCCCAGGGCGCGACGTTTGTGTACGGGCCTGATCAGGTCTAATTCAAAATTATGTAAAATCAAAAATTATGGATAAAATTGTTTTAAATCATGGTATAGTCAATTGAATTCATCACCTTCCAAAAAGATTAGAGATGATGCCTTTCAAAACGAGATCTGCTATGTTGCCGGAACAAAAAAACACCCAGGTATGGGTTGCGGTTCTGTTGTTTGTATTAATCCTTTCCACTGCAGTTGAGGCTGCCGGTCCGGTGGTTCACATCATTCCCGTTTCCGGGACTGTTGAACCGGGTATGGCCGCATACCTCAAACGGGTGGTTTCCTCCCTTGAAAAGGATGACTCCGCCATTCTGGTCTTTGTCATGGATACCTTTGGGGGACGGGTGGACGCAGCCTTTGACATTGTGGAAACCATTTGCACCGTACCAAGGGAAAGAACCATTGCCTATGTGGAGAAAAGAGCCATTTCCGCAGGTGCGTTGATCGCGCTTTCCGCCGGTACGCTGATCATGAAAGAAAACACCCTTATCGGTGACTGTGCGCCCATTATTCAGACCAGTGAGGGCCACGAGGAAGCCGGTGAAAAAACCCAGACCGTCCTTAGGGCACAGTTTCGAACCCTGGCCAAGCGAAACAACTATCCCCAAGTTCTGGCCGAATCCATGGTGTCCAAATCCATGGAGGTATATAAAATTACCCGGGGAGAGCATTCTGAATACATGGATAAAACGACCTGGCAGGAGCTTTCCGAAAAAGAAAAGGCAACGATCACCAGTAAATCCACAATTGTAAGCGAAGGCGAGCTTTTGACCATGGATGACAAAGAAGCTGCCGATCTTGGGTTTTCCCGTCAGAGTGTCACAACCTTTGACCAGGCCCTCGACGTTATGGGGTACGGGGCGTATCAAAAGGTCCGGATTGAGGAAAACTGGTCGGAAAAGTTTGTCAGATGGATCCAGCCGTTTCTGCCTATTCTCATGCTTCTGGGTATTGGTGCCGTGTATACGGAGATCAAGGCACCGGGGTTCGGCATCCCCGGAATTGTGGGTATTATCTGTCTGGGACTGGTCTTTTTCAACCAGTATCTGGTGGGGCTTGCCGATTATACGGAAATCCTGGTATTCATCATCGGTTTTCTGCTTCTGGGCATGGAAATGTTTGTCCTGCCGGGATTCGGCATCGCCGGTATCAGCGCCATTGTTGTCCTGGCCGCAGGTCTTGTGCTCTCGTTTCAGGATTTTGTGCTGCCCGATCCAAGCTTGCCATGGCAGAGCGACCTTATGATAAAAAATTTGGGGCTGGTCGTGGGCAGTGCCCTCGGGGCGCTGCTCGTTTCAATGTCTGTGGTGCGCTTTGTTTTGCCTGAACTGTCAAAGGTGGTTAAGGGGCCGTATCTGGACGCCACACTCCAGGATTCACGTGCCGAATCTACCGAGGCCTTGGGCATATGTGCCGGTGACCAGGGCATTGCCTTGACGACGTTGCACCCTTCGGGCAAGGTCCGTATCAGGGATAGAAAAGTTGATGCCGTTACCCAGGGAGATTTTATTGATCCTGCTACGCCCGTACGGGTGGCCCGGGTAACAGCAGGGCATGTAGTTGTTGAAACGATTATGGAAAAGGAGAAAAAATGAGTGCCTGGATCCTGCCGTTAGTTCTCCAGATCATGGCAATGGTTACCGTTGTTGCCGAAATTTTTATCCCGTCTATGGGGCTTTTGTCCATCATTGCCTTAAGTCTTATCGGATACTCTCTTTTTCTTGTGTTCAACACCTTCTCAATGTCCGTGTTTTATGTGGTTATAGGGGTTGATTTAATTGTTCTGCCAGTAATGTTTATTCTGGGATTTAAAGCACTGGAAGTTTCTCCTTTATCTCTTAAAAAAAAATTATCTGCATCCCAGGGTGTGGTTTCCCAGTCCCCGAATCTTAAAAATTATCTGAACTGCACCGGACACAGCCTCTCAACCCTTCGTCCGTCAGGAATGGCGCTGATTGACGGTGTCCGCCTGGATGTGGTCACGGACGGGGAATTTATCGAGGCCGATACCCCGTTAAGGGTTTGCAAGGTCACAGGTAATCAGGTGATCGTCTGTCGCCTGGAAAATCTTTGAACCAAGGCACTTAAAAGTTTTAAATAGTGTCTGTCCAGAAACAATAACTTTAAAAAAAAGGTAGTTTGACATGGAAATTATGTCCATTCTTCTGATCATTGCCGGTATTCTCGGCCTGGTGATTGTTTACTTTGCGTTTTCCTACATTGGTCTGTGGGTCCAGGCCCTGGTCTCAGGTGCCCGGGTGGGGCTGCTCAACATTATTTTCATGCGGTTCCGGAAAGTGCCGCCCAAACTGATCGTGGAATCCAAGATCATGGCCGTAAAAGCCGGGATTGATATTACCGCGGACAGCCTTGAGTCCCATTTCCTTGCCGGCGGCAATGTCTCCCGGGTAATCCAGGCTTTGATTGCAGCGGACAAGGCCAATATTGAGCTTCCCTTTAACCGCGCCGCTGCCATTGATCTTGCCGGCAGGGACGTGCTGGAAGCGGTCCAGATGTCGGTTAACCCTAAAGTTATTGAAACTCCCCTTGTCGCGGCCATGGCCAAGGACGGTATCCAGCTTAAAGCCATCTCCAGGGTCACGGTGCGCGCCAATCTTGACCGCCTGGTGGGCGGTGCCGGCGAAGAGACCATTCTGGCCCGTGTGGGCGAGGGCATTGTTACCACGATTGGGTCGGCCGTCACTCATAAACAGGTGCTGGAAAATCCGGATACCATTTCCAAAACTGTTTTAAGCAAGGGCCTGGATGCAGGTACGGCCTACGAAATTCTCTCCATTGATATCGCAGACGTGGATGTGGGCAAAAACATCGGAGCTGAACTTGAAACCGACCGGGCCGAGGCAGATAAGAAGATTGCCCAGGCCAAGGCCGAGGAAAAACGGGCCATGGCCTATGCCCAGGAACAGGAGATGAAGGCCCGGGTCCAGGAAATGAGGGCCAAGGTGGTGGAGGCCGAAGCCCAGGTGCCCCTGGCCATCGCCGAGGCCTTCAGAAGCGGCAACCTTGGGATTATGGACTATTATAAGATGCAGAATATCAGCGCCGACACCCGGATGAGGGATACCATTGCGACCCCTGATCAGCCTGATGATCCCGAGCAGAAATAATATTCAAAACAAGATCAGGAGAACATGATGGATTTTGGTGATGTTATTACTTTGATCTTATTTCTGATTTTTATTGGGGCGCCTTTATTGAAAAGAAAAAAGGCACAAAAACCAGGGAAATCAAAGCAGAGCGGATTTTCCGTTCTGGGAAAAATAAGTGAGGCAATTAGAGAGGCGGCCCGGGAAATGGAAGCCCAGGCTGACCAGGCCCGGAAAAAAGAGGCGTTAAGGCAAAACAAACCTCCCTTTGATCGAACCGGGGAAGCGTCTGTAAATCAAACCTTCTGGGATAAAATTGATGACAGAAAAGAATTTGATTTTTATCCTGAAGAGCCGGGTGTCCGAGTCCTGGAGCAGATTGAGGCTGTTAATGAAAAAACTCTTTTGGTTTCCGCAAAAAAAGAACCCCGCAGAAAACCCGCCAAGATACCTGAAACAAGGGTTTCAAAGGCGTTAGCCCGAAACTCTTGTGGGCATGATGCCATGCAAGCGCGTTGCCATAGGCCAGCCCCAAGACGACTGCCGGCCCGGGCCCGGGGGCTTCGAAAGGCCGTGGTCTGGTCGGAGATCCTTGGAAAACCTGTTGCGTTAAAGGATTAGGTCGCGTTCTGCTTTTTTTAGGTTCCGTTGACCCTTCCGAACAGCACCGCTTCGTAGTATCTGAAAAATCTGGTATTCATACCTGGTTGGTGATATAAAAAAGCGAACGATATCACAGTCAATACGGATGGCATATGTCCAAAAAGAAAATTTTGCTGGTGGAAGATCACCCCATTTTCAGGCTGGGTCTGGCGGAATTGATCAATCAGGAGACCGACTTAGCCGCACATGGAAGTGCCAGAGACGTTGAACAGGCCATTGATGAAATAAATCATATAAACCCGGATCTGATCATTGTGGATCTTTCCTTAAAACAGTCTGACGGCCTTGATCTGGTCAAATATGTGAAACAGCATCACAGTAATATCCCTGTGCTGGTGCTTTCCATGCATGATGAATACCTTTATGCACCGAGGGCCTTGTCTGCCGGTGCCCATGGCTACATTATGAAACAGGAGGCTGTGGAGTCCGTTGTCAAGGCCGTCCGTCTTCTGCTTGCCGGAAAAATATACCTCAATGAAAAAGTCAAAGAACATATTCTTTTGTCCATGGCCAACCCACCTGAGGCACAGGAAAAAAGTCCCTTCGACCGTTTAACCGATCGGGAGCTTCAGGTTTTCAAGCTTATCGGCAGGGGTTTTTCAACCCGGGAAATTGCCGAGCGCCTGTTTTTGAGTATCAAAACCATTGGTACCTACAGGGAGCGCATTAAAAAAAAGTTGAATATTAAACATGCAAGCGAACTGGTCCGCTGCGCAGTGCATTTTGAAAAAATGGGTCATATTGGTATTATGGAGTAGATCCAACACGTTACTTTTTTTTTCGACGCCCTTTTTTCTTTTCCCATTCTTCGTTTGCCAGAATCATTTCTCTGATATCTTTTGATGTTTCTGAGACCTCAACCGTAAAGGTATATTCGTCCTTGGAAACGGCTATTTTTTCTATTTCCTTGCCTAAAAAATCCTGGATTTGTGTTAACAGATCCTTCTCCTCACTGCTGCAAAATGATACTGCTTTGCCCTTGGATCGGCCACGGCCGGTTCTGCCGACCCTATGGACATAAATTTCTCTTTGTTCGGGAAGATCATAATTGATCACATAGTCAACATTGGGGATGTCAATGCCCCGGGCTGAGACATCCGTGGCAATCAGTATCTTGTCATCACCCTGCTTAAACCGGTTCAAAACCGCCAGTCGCTCGTCCTGATCTTTTTTGCCATAAATGGTCAATGCATTTATGCCCGCTCTTTCCAGGGCTTTGGCCACCCGTTCGGCCCGTACAGTAGTCCTGACAAAAACCAGGGTTTTGCTTTCCGGATTTTCCCGGATGAATTTACGCAGGAAAAAGCGTTTGTCGTCCATTTCCACAAAAAGTACATAGTGGGATACATTTTTTGATACCGGATCTTCAGGTGATATCTGGATGCGTACGGCAGATGACTTAACCTGTGAATAGGCGAGCTTCTTAATGTTTTTGTCTATTGTTGCTGAAAAAAACAGGGTTTGGTGACGTTGTTTTAAAAGTCGTTTGATGCACTGGATATCATCAAAAAATCCTTTGGCCAGCATTTGATCGGCTTCATCAAGGATTAAAATTTTAACCTGTCGGATATCAATGGCTTTCTGGCTGATCAGGTCAAACATGCGGCCCGGCGTGGCAATCAGGATATCAACCCCTTTAGTAAGGGTTTGAATCTGATGCTCCTGCTCCACACCGCCGAAAACGGCAAAGGGATTCACCCTTGTTTTGCGGCATAACGCCATAAAGACCTCCTGTATCTGGACGGCCAACTCCCTGGTGGGAACCATAATAATACTTTGGATGCCCTGGTCTTTTTTGGTTTTTTTCAGATTCAGGATGATATCTATAACCGGTACTGCAAATGCCACGGTTTTGCCGGTTCCAGTCTGTGCAATAGCCAGGACGTCTTCTCCTTTTAATATAGAGGGAATCGCTTTGTACTGAATATCTGTAGGCTTGATAAGCCCCTGGGCTTTCAGATTTTTTTTCAGGGTGCTGTTTATTGCATAGGTGTCAAATTTCATGTGGTTTTGCCTGTCTTGGGGTGGTTAATTAAATGTATCCAGGTTGCAATGTCAATGACTGAAGGGAAAAAGGTAATTTTATCCGGCCTTCACACTGGATTGAAGCTATAAGGTAACCGTTTAAGCCTAAAAAGAAAAGGGGTCGTAGAAAAAATGAACAACGTTACCCAGGCTACGAGGAGTGGGACGAATAGTGTTATTTATTGGAGACACCGACTTCTTCAAAGGTCTTAATATCGGCAAGAATGCGCGTGGCAAGATCCAGAAGCGCCATGCACACAGCAGCACCTGTACCTTCCCCAAGACGGAATTTCAAGTCTATCAAAGGCTCCAGACCCAGGCGGTCGTGCATATATTTATGGCCGATCTCCACGGATTTGTGAGAGGCAAACAGGTAATTTTTTGCGGCCGGGGCCAGTTCACAGGCAATCAGGGCGCCTGCCGTGGATATCAGTCCGTCGCAGACCACCGGAATGCCTTTAGCGGCAGCACCGATCACCAGCCCAGCCAAGCCGCCGATTTCAAGCCCCCCGACCTTGGCCAGCACATCAAGGGGATCCTTGGGATCAGGTCTGTTTATCTCCAGTCCCTTTTGGATTGCAGCAATCTTTTTGGCAAGGCCTTTATCGTCAACCCCTGTGCCCCGGCCGGTCAGGCTCTCCACGGGCAGGCCTGAAAATGCCGCAATAATGGCAGTAGAGGGCGTGGTATTTCCAATGCCCATATCCCCTGTGCCCAGAAGATCCACAGGGGTTTGGGCGTGCAGTTCGTTGACGATTTCAATGCCTGCTTCAATGGATTTAATCGCCTCTTCCCGGGTCATGGCAGGGCCCTTTGTAAAATTGTCGGTGCCGTGCTTCACTTTTTTATGAAAAATGGGAAGCACGGGGTCAAAATCATAATTCACACCGATATCGGCGGCTTTCACCCGGGCCCCAGCATGTCTGCCGATGATGTTGACGGATGCCCCGCCCCCGACGAAATTAAACACCATCTGGGGCGTTACTTCTGCGGGGAAGGCACTGACCCCTTCCTCAACCACACCATGGTCACCGGCGCAGGTGATGATCTGTTTATTGGTTAAATGGACGTCAATGGTTCCTTTAATGGCGGCCAGGCGAGCCCCGATATCTTCCATAATTCCAAGGCTGCCGGGGGGTTTTGCCTGGTCCTGAAGACGCTGTTTGGCCTTTGCAAACGCGTTGTGATTAAGTTCGGGTTTGATGGATGAAATGGTCTGTTCAAGCAGGGACATTGTTTTACCTCATGTTAAAAGTGGGTACCGTAAACCTGTCTGATGTCAAGGTCAATAATTTTCAGTAACTTTATTATCGATGGATCACTCTGCTTATGCTATCATTCTATTCATTGAACCGAAAAAAAGGGCTTGGTCATAACATCGGCCACAGCGTAGGTTGGGTTGAACGAAGTGAAACCCAACAACTTATCGGCGTTGGGTTTCGTTCCTCAACCCAACCTACCAAAAATTCGGATGGCCTAAAATATGACCAAGGCCGAAAAAAAGAACCCAAAGGAGGTCAACACATTATGGAATTAAGACCACTAGGCATCGCAACAGAAATTGTTCAGGAGATCGGGCTCAATATTACATATAACTATGATGATTTAATGTTTATAGAGCACAATCCCTTTATTCTTCAGTTTGATGATGAAAATTCAAAAAATTTAAATCTGTTTTTCAACGTTGATTGTGAACAGGAGACCGCGGAAAAACTGGAAGCACAATTAAAAAATGCCGCATCCCAGAGGGGATTTACCGTTACCACAAGCGGAAAGTTCGAGATGAGACAAAAAGAAAACACAGAAGAAATAGATATAAAATTTATCGAGTAAGCGTAATATGCGAATGGTTCAGGCCGCTTAAAAACGGGCGATCGTTAATAAAGAAAACGGTCTAATCATGAAAACATTTAAGGAATGAGACTGAAATAACTTAACCTGGGAGCGCGGACGTATCAAAATCGGCAAGTTATTTAAGACCGGTTCCTAAGCATCTCACCAATCCTGTTTTTTATTCAGGTCCCAAAGACATATTGTCCATGGGGAACCCGGCCCGGATATTGTTGATGATCTGACAGAACAGGCGGACCGGTTCAAGGCCGGTTTTGTGGTGGGCATTGGCGGGATATCCTATTGGCGTCTATATAATCTCCGTCTGGAAATTGCCTTGACCTGGCCCCCCTGCTGATATAGGGTTCCTTATTTTGATTTAAAGCAGGCCTTTTTTATATGTCCGCCACAGATAGGGATAAGGCAATTCCCCCCCAAGCTTTTTTACGCCTGCTTTTCAGTCTGGCGCTACCCATTTCCCTGCAATTCCTTCTGACCAGTTCCATGGCTGTGATAGACATACTCATGATCGGCCGGCTTCATGATGCGGCCGTGGCGGCCGTGGGCATTGCCAATCAGTTTGTTTTTATCTTTTTTGTTATCCAGTTCGGCGTTCACTCAGGCATTGCCATATTCACGGCCCAGTACTGGGGCAAAGAGGATCTCTCACGGATCCACCAGTTATCCGGTCTTGGTATCCTGGCAGGATTTGCCATCGGTTCGGTGTTTGCCGGTGCAGCGCTGTTTTTTCCGGCAGCCGTGATTTCAGTCTTTTCCAGTGATGCCCAAGTTGTACGCCTTGGGGCCGGATATCTTCGTATTGTGGGATTTTCCTTTGTTCCTTTTTGCGTCACCTTCTCCTTTATGACCAATATGCGGAGTATGGGGTTTGCCGGTGTTCCTTTGATCTCTTCAATTGTAGCCGTGGTTGTTAATATTGTGCTCAACTACTGCCTGATTTTCGGCAACCTTGGTTTTGCCGCCATGGGCGTCACAGGTGCGGCCATTGCCACCTGCACGGCAAAGTTGATTGAAACCGGACTTTTAACGGCGATCATCTATCTGAAACCTTATCCCCTTGCCGCATCAGTAAAAAAAATGCTCTCCTTTGATTTTGCCTTTGTCAAACGGGTTGCAGCCACTTGCTGGCCTGTGTTTCTCAATGAATTTTTCTGGGTTACGGGGGTGAGTATGTACAAACTGGTTTACGCCCGCATGGGCACCCCGTCGATTGCTGCGGTCAATATCGTGGCCACCTTTGAGGAATTTTTATTTGTTCCCTTTTTCGGCCTTTTTTATGCCGGTTCCATTCTTATCGGCAACAGCATTGGGGCAAAAAGATATGAGCGGGCGTTTGCCTATGGCAAATTCATGCTTTTGGTCCAGCTTCCCATGGCCATTGGTGCAGGGCTTGTACTCATCCTGTGCAGACATTTTATCCTCGGATTTTACAATATTTCGACGGCAGCTTACGATAATGCCTACTACCTTATGTTGACAACAGGCCTTGTTTTTTGGACAAAGACCACCAATTTTACAACAGTGGTGTCGGTGTTCAGGGGCGGGGGGGACACAAAATTCGGCTTTTTCATGGACCTGAGTGCGGTATGGTGTATTGGCGTGCCCATGGCGTTCACAGGTGCGTTTCTCCTTCATTGGCCCGTGTACGGTGTCATGGCCCTGATTGCCTTGGAAGAGATGTTCAAGCTGATTATCGGATTGCCCCGCTTTTTTTCAAAGAAATGGATTAAAGATCTTGTGGCGGATACGCAAACATCACCTGGCGAGATCTCTTGAGTTATCTGTTAAAAAAAGGAGGAGGAATTGAAATATCTGGGCGCCCATGTGAGTGCTGCAGGCGGCGTTGAAAACGCGCCGGTCAATGCCCAAAAAATCGGCGCATCCTGTTTTGCACTTTTCACAAAAAATCAGCGGCAGTGGCAGGCCAAGCCTTTATTAGACAAAAGCATCAATGATTTTAAATCAAACTGCAGGTCGTTTGGTTTCGGTCCCGATCAGATTCTTGCCCACGACTCCTATCTCATCAACCTGGGCCATCCTGAACAAGCTCCATTGGAGAAATCCAGACTTGCATTTATAGATGAAATGCAGCGATGTCATCAGCTTGGCATTGCCATGATCAATTTTCACCCGGGGTCGACTTTAAAGAAAATCAGCATGGATGACTGCCTTGCAACCATTGCCGAATCAATTAACCTTGCCCTTCAAAAGGTGCCGGACGTCATTGCCGTCATTGAAAACACCGCAGGCCAGGGGAGCAATGTGGGATTTGTATTTGAACAGATAAAAACCATCATCGACCGGGTGGACGATCAATCCCGCATCGGGGTATGCATTGATACCTGCCACGCGTTTGCTGCCGGATATGAGTTTGTTTCCCGGGACGGTTATGAAAAAACCTGGGACCTGTTTGACGCAATTATCGGCTTTGAAAAATTAAAGGGCATGCACCTGAACGATGCCAAAAAGCCGCTCAATTCCAGGGTGGATAGGCATGAAAGCATCGGAAAGGGACAACTTGGCCTTGCCGCTTTCCGGCACATCATGGAAGACAAACGTCTGAACAATATTCCCATGATTCTGGAAACACCTGATGATGACATATGGGCCAAAGAAATTTCCCTGCTAAAATCATTGATCAAGTCATAGGCAGAATGAAGGGGTTTTCATGAGAATCTGGGATCTTCATCCGGGATACCTGAACCGCCAAAGTCTTTTAGGCGAACACCGGGAACTTCACGGTATGGTCTCCATTATTGTCAACGGGAAAAAAGGCTATTCCCGGCATCCGGAAACCCTGCGCTGGATGGCTTTCGGCTGGGCGCTGAATAAACGCCACCAGCTTCTATCCGCAGAAATGAAGTTACGGGGGTACAATGACAAATCCCCTGTGCAAATCCAGGACAACAATGGGATGTGGCCTGACACATTTATCGACGAGCCCTATGTCCAGATTCGGTTGCTCAGGGAAAAATACCGGGACAAGGAACCGGGGCGCATTCCTTTACCCCAAAGCGCCCAGCAGATGTGGCGTCAGCATAAATACGCCGTCATGGCCCGGGATGTGGCCCTGTACAAAAACATTGGTGCGGATGTGTCCCGGATGCGCCCCCGGGATGATTTCAGCGGCCTGGCCCGTCTTCTTGTGGAAACGTTGAGAACGCCGCCATCCCAGGGCGGATTAAAAAACGCGCTGCAGCACATGTGGGGGTATGTGTCGGACAGCTATGAAGAGTCGCGGGAGCCTTTGCACGCATGGCCCCTCACGGATCTGCTGGCCCGGATTCAGGACCTGGCATTTAAATACAGGGAGCCGTATTTAATGGAATCCGTTGCGCTAAGCGAGTTTGTTGTGTGGATAAAGGAGAACCGCATGTAAGGCCGGACTGAACGATTGGGCCGTAAAGGCTGTGGCCCTGTGTACTTGCTTTGTTATTGCTGAGGGGTTCTGGAATTCAAATAGTCCGGTTAAATACCATAAGTCATCGCTCTTCTGGACAAGAATAAAGGTAATTTGTACAGGGTATTTAATTGACTATTGCAATTTGGCGCAGGGGATGTTTAATCATTCCAAGAGTGGTGATTTGCAAAAGGAATTATGCCGATCTGGTTAACATAAAAATTATCATGTTATGCAGTTAGATAATCACTCTTGAATGATATACAGATCTGCTCAACATATTGTTCACGGCGGCTCCGCCGCCGTGAATCGCGGTTCTGACTGCGTCCAGCACCTTGTCCCGGCGCCTCTGGCGCCAGAACAAGGTACTGGACCGGTCACCGCACACCGATCATTCAGACTGCGTCTGCCTGACCGGCGCACGGCGCCGGTCAGCACCGCGATTCGCCAACAAAATATGAGACAAGACTATGACTATAGAAGAGATAAATAATACAAGACCGGGGATGCACCCTCATTTTATTCTTGAGCCGTTTCAACCTGAAGCGAAAAAAATATTAGGGCGTTTAAGTACTGAATTTTTTCTCACATCAGGAGGAAAAATAAACCTATTAAAATCAGAATATAATTACTTCCTAATGAAACCTACTTCTGTATTCTCAGAAATGTTCAATATTGAGAGAGAAGTGCTGTGTGTTTTCAGTGAATATGAAAATTTTGAACCGAGAACATTGGATGCTTTTCATATTGCACAGAATGAATTGGCAGATTTACGTGTTGAAACCGTATGCAGAGTTTTAATCAGTAACGATCCTGCTATAGAACAAAAAATTGAATCTTTGCTGAAAACAGATCCAGAGCAACCAATCGTAATCCCATTCACTTACTCAGAATTATCAGCTAATTTTGATAATTATTTTTTGAGAAATAGATTCAGGGAACATTTTTATTCAAGAGATTTATTTTCATTTTTATCTCCACTCAAGAAAGATTTGTACTTTTTTGGAAGAAGCGAAATCATTCAAGAATTGGTTAACAGGCATCGTTCCGGTGAACATACTGGCTTGTTTGGACTGAGGAAGAGCGGTAAAACATCAATTGTTTATGCAATTGAACGTCATTTGTTATCAAATGATGAACTCTTCTTGTCAATTGATTGCGAAAGTCCTTCAATACACAAATTAAGATGGAATGAATTACTTCAAAAAATTGTCTTTGAATTCAAAAGAATTAAGTCTTCAAAATCAAAAATCAATGAAGATCCGGAGCGTTATACTGAGAAAACAGCTGCAGATAGCTTTAATGTTGATATGCTAAGGATTTATGAATCAAAAAAAAGGACACCTGCCTTATTCATTCTCGATGAAATTGAGAGAATATCACCATCAACAGGGTCTTCCGCTCACTGGGCGTCAGGGGAAGATTTTGTTTATTTCTGGCAAACAATGAGAGGGTTTTATCAACGCCATCCAGAAGTCTACACATATCTACTAGTTGGCACAAATCCAAACGGTGTGGAAATGCCAATTATTGCGAAACAAGAAAACCCTCTTTTTGCATCAATTCCTAGTCAATATGTGCCAAGTTTTACAGTTGATCAAGTTCGCCAGATGGTTAGAAAGCTAGGCCGTTTTATGGGGTTGCAATTCGAGGAATTAATTTATGCGAAACTGACTGATGACTATGGTGGGCATCCATTTCTTATCAGACAAATTTGTAGCAGAATACATAAACACTGCAAAGGCGAAAGACCTGTCAAAGTCAATAAGAAAATATATGAAGATGTAAGAAAGTTATCAAAAATTGATACAGACCAATACCTTGAAATGATCTTGCAAGTATTGATAGATTGGTATCCTGATGAGTACGAGATGATAACATTTTTAGCTCAAGGGGATTACGAGTCTTTTAATGAATTTGCTTCTGAGCATAGCAGCTACACGAAACATTTAGTTGGTTATGGATTGCTGCAACAAAGTACAGATGGTTTCACTTTCAACATAGAATCCATTAAAGATTTTCTAGAAAGTAAAGCGAGATATCAACGTATCAATCTGACAGATGAAGAAAAAATCGACGAGATATCAAATAGACGAAACAAGATTGAAAAAGGGTTGAGAATTATACTTAAAAATGCTCTCAAGCAGGCTGTAGGAAAAAAGAATGCAGGAGATAAAGCCTTATCTGCAATACCTACTCCAAGAAGAGATGCTATAGGCACCAACGATATTGATATAATCCTACACAAAGACAATTCGCCCCTATATTTCCCTGACCTAAAGAATTTAATAAATAGGGAATGGGATACATTCAAGAATATTTTTGAAATTGAAAAAAATAAAATCTTGGTCATGCTTGATGACATTAATTCCTGTGGGCGTCCAGATGCGCATGCTAAAGGCATTAAAGATGATGATTTTACACAATTAAGACTTCATTTTAAAAAGCTTGAGGACATCCTTGAAAATTGGGCCAGTTAAAAATTAAAAAAGGCGAACCAGGCGCTTAACCTGACCGCAAGAACATCGGCGGCGCTGACGCGACAAACTACGGTGGTGCGGCAGGTTAGCTTGATCGTTCACGGCGGCTCCGCCGCCGTGAATCGCGGTGCTGACTTCGTCCAGCACCTTGTCCCGGCGCCTCTGGCGCCAGAACAAGGTACTGGACCGGACACCGCACACCGATCATTCAGACTGCGTCTGCCTGATCGGCGCACGGTGCCGGTTAGTACGTAGGTTGGGTTGAGGAACGAAACCCAACATTAAAGACTGATGAAAATTTTATGAATGGGATATGGGCTGAAAATTTATATGAACATAGATGGTTTGACGAATGCGCCTGGTTGAATCTTGGGTTTCGTTGCGCTCAACCCAACCTACATGGAGACCACATGGGATGGCACCGGGCAGATGGAGAGTGGGCAACACAAATTAATGAATCATGATGAAACGGTTAAGATATGCGGTACCGCCGGGCGAATATTGAAGGAGGAACTTATTTTTTCACGGTAGTAACGTTCGGGCGGAAAAAAATATTTTCGACTTCTGAGAACGTAGAACTGCTGCGGCAGGGAATGAAACATGTGATGAAAAAACATCCCTTTGTGATTGATGCCATGGTGGTTCTGCCGGATCATCTTCACTGCATCTGGACCCTGCCCCGGAAAGATGCTGATTTCCCGGTCCGGTGGCGGTTGATAAAAAGTTTTTTTACCCGGAATTGTGGTGCGGAATACAGGCAGAAAATATCTGATGCACGGCAAAGGAAGAATGAACAGGCTGTGTGGCAGCGAAGATACTGGGAACATACCATAAAAGATGAGCAGGATTTTATGCGGCATGTGGAATACATTCATTACAATCCTGTTAAACATGGATTGGTCAATGCCCCCGCTGGTTGGGCGTCTTCAAGTTTTCACCAGTATGTGAAACAGGGACGGTATCCGGAAAATTGGGGGGCTGGGGTAGTTTTGGATTTTGATGATGGTGTTGGGTGTGAATGATGGGTTTTGCAACGCCGTTGTTGGGTTTTGTTGGGTTTCGTTCCTCAACCCAACCTACGGAAAGGTGAACATGAATGGATTAGGGTGCCATTATAAATCATCTACAGTTACGGGGATGCAAACCTGATCCGGCCCTGGTTTTCATCCCAGATGCCTGCCATGCCTAAGGATTTCCAGGGAATACCCTTCTGGCTGCCCAGGGGGATTTCTGAAGTTCCCCCATAAATACAAAGGCCGTCCCGCCGATTTTGAAGTTTATTGAGCCAGTTGATCTGTTTAAAGTAGTCTTTATTAAATGTCATACCACTTTTAATCTCCACCAACTCAAGATTCAATCCATGATCAATTACCAGATCAACTTCATGGCCATGTTGATCCCGCCAGAAATACAGCGGTGCGGATCGGCCGTTGTTGGCATATATTTTTATATATTCAGTAATCACCCAGTTTTCAAAGACAGCACCTCGCAATGGATGCACTTTCAACTGGTCAATATTGTTAATCCTGAGAAGGTAGCACAAAAGTCCGGTGTCATAAAAATAGACTTTTGGGGCTTTGGTCATTCTTTTATTAAAATTTTTATAGTGCGGTTGCAGGATAAAACAGATATAACTTGCTTCAAGGGCACTGAGCCATTTCCGGGCTGTGGGGTGAGTGATGCCGGCATCACTGGACAATGAGCTGAAATTGATTGATTGGCAATCTCATAAAGGGAAAGAGCAACTATAACATGGAGGGTTCATAAAAATGGATATCCACGCCTGGATCGCCGTTGCTACGTTGGTTGCGGCCATGGTTCTTTTTATCAGCAAGCTTATCCCTCTTGAGGCCACTGCTCTTTCGATCCCGGTTGTGCTTGCGATCACCGGGACCGTCAATCCTGCTGAGGCAGCCCTCCGCGGGTTCGGTAACAGCGCGGTGATTTCCCTGGGAGCCATATTCGTGCTCTCGGCCGGGCTTAAGGAGAGCGGTGTGGCTACGCTGATGGGGAGAATGCTTGAGCGGTTCGGTGGCAAAAAAGAGTGGCGTTTGGTTTTGCTGATCATGGTCACCACCTGCGTTCTCTCCGCAATCATGTCAAACGCGGCCACTGTTGCGGTTTTCCTTCCAGCTGTTTTGGTGCTCTCGCGCAGGGCAGACATTTCCCCTTCTCGATTAATGATGCCCCTGGGGTATGCGGCGATTCTCGGCGGCACCCTTACCTTGATCTCGACGACTTCCAACCTCATCCTTGGAAGTGAACTTGACCGACTTAGCGGCGGAGATAAAGCTCTCGGGATGTTTGAGTTCGCTGTTTTAGGCGTTCCCATCTCTGTCGCCGGCATTGCATATATGGTTCTGATCGGGACCAGACTAATCGGTAAGAATAGGTTAGACAACACACCCAGGGTCGGAAGTTTCCAAGAGCGGTTGAAAAAACGGTACAATCCCGAAAAAAAACTTTTCAAACTGACCATTCCATCGGGGTCTGATTTGGCCGATGCCACAATTGAAAAGGCAAGCCTTGGAAAGCGATTCCAGATCGAGGTTGTCCAAATCGCCCGCAAAAAGGGTTTTATAAAACAATTCATAGACATCCAGCCGGATCTCAAGATGAATGCCGGCGATGTTCTCTTTGTCGATGGAAGGGACGAAGACGCTCAAAAACTTGCCAAAGTGCACTCAATTCCCATTGAGATTGCAACTGAGGTCGAGTTGGAGAGTCTGAGAGGACGCGGGATCAATATGGCTGAGGTATTAATTTCACCTCACTCTGCCTTCCTCGACAGAACCCTGATCGACATTAGTTTTCGAAGCGTGTTCGGACTATCCGTCCTCGCCGTTTTAAGAAGCGGTAAAATTATCGAAAAAGACGTAGGCGCTACCCCGTTGAAACTTGGCGATGCCCTGCTCGTATACGGCCCCGTCCGATACTTCCGAAAGCTTGAGGAAAATAATGATCTGGTGCTTCTGGATCGGCAACAATCTGAAGAGGATGTCCGACACGCACCTATCGCGCTTGTGCTTCTGGCCGTGGCCCTTTTACCGCCGGTTCTCGGATTGTTCCCTCTTGCGGTCAGTGCATTGGCCAGTGCGCTTTTAATGGTGGCGACCGGCTGTGTCTCGCTTCGAGGCGCTCAAAAAGCAATTGATTTTCGAATCCTATTTCTGATTATAGGTACAATTCCTCTGGGTGACGCACTATTCCAGACTGGCGTGGCGGGTAAAATGGCCGCGAATTTGTTCCCGGCGCAGATGAGTTTGGGGCCGTTCTATGTTTTGGGGGTGCTGTTTGTGGTTTCTTCTCTGTTTAGCACGGCATCTAACAATGCGGCAGCCGCCGTTATCCTTGCACCGGTTGCTTATGCTGCAGCAGAATATAGCGGTATTGATGTCAGTAAGACATTTCTCGCTGTGGCCTATGGCGCCAGTTGCGCCTTTGTTCTCCCGTTCGCTCATCAATGTAATTTGATGACCATGGGGCCCGGAGGATACAAAACAAAGGATTTCATCAAGGTCGGAGTTGGTTTGTCTCTGGTCATGGCGACGACGGCGGTTGTTCTTCTCGCTCTATAGGGTGTTTTGAAGTTAGGCCCATGGTCAAAATTAAATATGCCGTAGATTCCCCGGACTTTACTTTTTATTGTGGGTGATTATCGTTGTTAGGGTAACCAAAAACAAACCCTGGTGACCCATGAAAAAAAATATTGCTGCCGCTGTAACCCAGACAGCTGATAATTATGCTGTTGATAGCCCACCCTCCCTGCATCCCCTGGAAGAAGAGTCCCGGTCCAAGGAACTGGACCGGATCATTGTCCGGGGTGCCAAGGAACATAACCTTAAAAATATTGATGTAGAGATCCCCAAAAAAAAGCTGGTGGTTGTCACGGGTGTTTCCGGGTCGGGCAAGTCCAGCCTGGCCTTTGATACCATTTTTGCCGAAGGCCAGCGCCGGTATGTGGAGTCCTTGTCCTCCTATGCCCGGCAGTTCATCGGGCAGATGGAAAAACCGCGCTACGATACCATCCGGGGCCTTTCTCCCACCATTGCCATTGAACAGAAGTCTGCTTCCAAAAATCCACGCTCCACCGTGGGTACCATCACTGAAATTTACGACTACCTTCGGGTGCTCTTTGCCCGGGTGGGGACCCAGTATTGCTATAAATGCGGGAAAAAGGTGGGACGGGGCCATGCCCAGGCCATGGTCTCCCAGATTATGGATCTGCCGGACGGGTCCAAGATCCTGATTCTGGCGCCCATTGTGGAAAACCGCAAGGGGGAACATCGGGAACGCCTTGAAGAGCTCAAACGCGAAGGCTATGCAAGGGTCCGGGTGGACGGGGTGGTCCAGGATCTTGAAAATGTCCAGGCCCTGGCCCGCAATAAAAAACACCACATTGAAGTGGTTATAGACCGGCTGGTGGTAGCGCCCCAGGCCGCGTTTGAAAAACGCCTCACCGATTCCGTGGAAGCGGCCCTGAAACTGGGCGCAGGCCAGCTCATTGTGCACATGCTGGGCCGGGAAGACTTGAAAATGAGCGAGGCACGTTCCTGTTGCGGCATTGCCTATCCGGAACTTACGCCCCAGATTTTTTCTTTTAACTCTCCTTTGGGCATGTGTCCGGACTGTAACGGTATCGGCACCCTTTTGGCCATTGATCCGGATAAGGTGGTGCCGGATACCAATCTATCCATCCGTGAGGGTGCGGTGGTTCCCTGGAAAAACTATTTCATCAAGAACCCGCGCTTCAACAATGAAAATTCTTGGGGCAAGGGCCAGTTACTGGCCATGGAGGAACAGTGGGGTATTGATTTTAATATGCCCTGGAAAAAGCTGCCCAAAAAAGACCGGGATCTGCTGCTCTACGGCTCCGGAGATAAACAGATGACCGTGAACTGGAACTCGTCAAAGATCCAGGGTCAATTTTCCCGCACCCACGAAGGTCTGATCCACACCTTGATGCGCCGGTACAGGAACACCCAGTCCGAACACCAGAAAAAGTACTATACCGATTTCATGACTTCGGCCATCTGTCCGGCATGTAAGGGGCGGCGGCTGCGGGATGAAATTTTGCATGTCAGGATCAATGAAAAATCCATTATGGATGTCACTGAGATGACCGTGAAAGATGCCTATAATTTCATCTCTTCACTGGCGTTGACCGGCAGCAAAAAGCTCATTGCCGCAGAACTGCTCAAGGAGATCCGGGATCGTCTGGGTTTTCTGGTGAACGTCGGTTTGGATTATCTCTCCCTGGACCGGTCCGGTCCCACGCTTTCCGGCGGGGAATCCCAGCGCATCCGCCTGGCCTCCCAGGTGGGGTCTGAACTGACCGGGGTGCTTTATATTCTGGATGAACCCTCCATCGGCCTTCACCAGAGAGACAACATTAAATTGCTGTCCACGCTGAAGCATCTGCGGGATATCGGCAACACCCTGCTCATTGTGGAGCATGACCAGGAAACCATGGAGGCCTCGGACTGGATTGTGGACATCGGCCCGGGTGCCGGTCATCTGGGTGGCGAGATCGTAGCCCAGGGTACCCCTGAACAGATCAGGAACAACCCGGTTTCCCTCACCGGTCAATTTTTAAGCGGACAAGAGACCATTGCCGTGCCTGAAAAACGAAGGACCCCCAAAACCATGGGAGATAAATGGCTCACTATCCACGGGGCATGTGAAAACAACCTGGCCAACATCACAGCCAAAATTCCTGTGGGGCTTTTAACGGCCGTCACCGGTGTGTCCGGAGCCGGTAAATCCACCCTGATCAACCAGATTCTTTACCCGGCCCTGGCGGTAAAACTGCACGGCTCCCAGATGAGTGTGGGAAAACATAAAAAGATCACCGGGCTGTCCCACATTAATAAAATCATCAACATTGACCAAAAACCTATCGGCCGGACCCCGCGCAGCAATCCCGCCACATATACCAAGCTGTTCGATCCCATCCGGGACCTCTTTGCCATGCTGCCCGAATCCCAGACCAGGGGATATAAAAAAGGACGGTACTCTTTTAATGTTAAGGGCGGCCGGTGCGAGGCCTGTCAGGGCGACGGATACATCAAGGTGGAGATGCACTTTCTGGCCGACGTGTTTGTGCCCTGTGACGTATGCCACGGAAAACGGTTCAACAAGTCCACCCTGGAAATTAAGTACAAGGATCATTCCATTGCCGATGTATTGGATCTTTCCGTAGTGCAGGCCAGGGATCTGTTTGACGCCTATCCCAAGATCATAAGAATTCTGGATACGCTCGTGGATGTGGGGCTCTCCTATATTAAACTGGGTCAGGCAGCCACCACCTTGTCGGGCGGCGAAGCCCAGCGGATTAAGCTGGCCCGGGAGCTTGCCAGAAAGGACACCGGCGACACCCTTTATATCCTGGACGAGCCCACCACCGGGCTGCACTTCCAGGACATCCGTATGCTGCTGCAGGTGCTCCAGCGCCTTACCCATGCCGGCAACACCGTTGTGATCATTGAGCATAATCTGGATGTGATTAAGACAGCAGACTGGATTCTGGACATAGGTCCCGAGGGGGGCAGCGGCGGGGGACGGCTTGTGGCGGTCGGTCCGCCTGAGGATGTGGCTAAAGACCCCGGCAGCTATACCGGCCGGTATTTAATTCCCATCCTTAACTCCGGCGGTTACATTTCTGGTTGATGAGTTACGTTTTTTGCACCTTTTGGGAATCAGGAGTGAAAATTTTGTAACTCGGTTTTTTATTGGCAGAATGTCTCTTTTTGAGAAAAAAGCTTTAAATATAAGTAGTTGTATAATTGGTATGTTATTTGCAAATAATAATTATGCATGACAAAGGGTGCAATAATTCCCTGAAGCCACTGCATACGCCATCTGTCCTTGTCTCTCCACCATCATCAGCTTTCTGTGTTGGAAGAGCATTTCCACACATGGCCTCACAATTAAATGATGATTTAAAAAAGGAAAAGAATTGTGATCAGGCAGGCTTCAGTCCTGTTTGACAGACCGATTCAAAGCTAAAATGCCCTGTGGGCTATAAGCCACAGGGCGTTTTGGCGTTTTGTTCAGGCTGATGCTTACAAGGATATCTAAAACAGCTAAAAATGAAAATATCGTTCCTATGGATGAAGTTTTGGTAACCATTTTGTATATGAATTCTTGTTTTTTTATGTATTTTGTTTAAATTCAATATGTTATTATTTGGCATGCCCTTTGCTATGCTATGTCACGTTCGTTGCTATACCGGCGATGGATTTTAAAGAATTAAGGAGATATAAACGATGGTAATGATCAGAGAGAATATTAGAAATAAAAACAAAATTGCCGCCCTGGCTTGTATACTGGCAGTTGTGGCAGCGATCTTTGTATATGGCAGAGGCGGGTCGTCTGCCATCCAGTTTCTTGAAGGGGTGGCCTGGGGGCGTCCGTTGATTGTCGTGTTGTCCGTTTTTTCCAGTCTGGTCCTGGCAGAGCTGGTATGGAGAATTATCCTGGTACTGAAATACAAGCCTATCCCGGGTGTGTCCGATCATCAGCTGCCGACTTGTACAGTCGTAGTGCCGGCTTACAATGAGGGCCGTCAGGTTTTTGATACCCTTAAAAGCCTTGCTGCCAGCAATTATCCCAGGAATAAAATTCAACTGATTGCGGTGGATGACGGCAGTGTGGATGATACCTGGAGATGGATTAAACAGGCCAAAAGAACCCTTGCATTACCTGTCCTGACCATACGTCAGCCCCGGAATCAGGGTAAACGCCAAGCCCTTTATGACGGGTTCAAGAAAAGTACAGGCACGGTCCTGGTGACAGTGGATAGTGATTCCATGGTGGAGCCCGATACCCTTAGGAATCTGGTGACGCCTTTTGTTTTAAATCCCGATGTCGGCGCTGTTGCAGGCAATGTTCGGGTGCTGAACCAGGCCCAGGGTATTATTCCCCGTATGCTGGACATTGTTTTTGTCTTCAGCTTTGATTTCATGCGTGTCAGCCAGAGCATGGTCCGTACAGTGACCTGCACACCAGGAGCCCTGTCTGCATACCGTAAATCCGTTGTCATGGTTGTGCTTGATAAGTGGCGGAACCAGACTTTCCTTGGGCGGCCCGCCAATATCGGCGAAGACCGCGCAATGACAAATATGATTCTTCGCCAGGGATATGATGTGGTGTTTCAGCAGAACGCCAGGGTTTTTACCGAGGCACCGGTGGCTTATACCCAGCTGTGCAAAATGTATTTGAGATGGGCCAGGAGCAATGTACGTGAGACCATTGCCATGACATCCTTTATATTTACGCGGTTTCGCCGGGGATCAATGCTTGGGGCACGGATCAACCTGGTTTCCGACGTGATCAAACTTACCGTGGCGCAGCTTTTTTTCTTGATGTCCTGGGGACTGATTTTGTGGAATCCGGCCATATTCGGGAGTAAGACCATTGTCGGAATTGTACTGGGCTCCAGCCTGGCCGCCACGATTTACGCCTGTAAATTCGGCAAGATTTCCTCAGTACTGGCATTTGTGTATGGCTTTTTCTTTTTCATCGCCCTGAGCTGGATCAAGCCCTATGCCCTGATAACCCCTCATCACTCCCGTTGGCTGACACGTGACTGTCCAAAGGTCAATCCGGACAATGATCTTCACCACCAATTAAGTGCCCGGCAGTTGACCTGATCTTTTCTTAACTATTTTCTTTTCTTTGGGCACGGCGCACTGTTCCGGTGCTGCCGTGCCTTCCTTGCCTTGGCAATCATTTTTCCATGGCCTACAGTTTTAATATCACCTTATCATGAAGCCGCGTTATTGAGAAACAATTCCTTGTCCCGGGAATTCACAACCTTTTGAGTTAGATCTTTTTCGCTTTTGAACATCAAGGCGTTTTCAATGGCATTTCCGGCAGCGTTACCGCCTTGTTGAACCCGCTTGCCTCGAAGGTGGGCATAGCGTTGGAGTATGGAAAATGTTTTGGAGTGAGAGGATGCAGGAAAAAATCTATCAGAAGATCATTAAAAAAACGGTTGAACTGCTTACATAGTGCTTACAAAAATGGCGGAAGCACATGGGAATCGAACCCACCCGCGAGGGTATCAGCCCCGCACATCGGATTTGAAGTCGTCCCGTCAAAGCTCCCTCAGAAAGCCATCAATAATGCTATTTTCTCTTTCTGTATGTAATCGTGGGAAACATATGGGAAACTTGTATCATGAATGATCCTAAATTTCACGCAAAAATTTAAGACATCATCATCATCATCATCATCATCATCATCGCTCTATTTTTGAGCAAGTGAGCAAATGAACAAGAGCTATTATAAGTTTGTTGGATGGAAGCCTGTTGTTGACTGAAAAATTATTATTTTCAATCTGTCACTATTTTTAGTAACTGTTATTATTTATTCAAAATAGTGACCTATAACCCCTCCAATAGGACCGTCACTGAATTCAACTTCTGAAGGTTCCGACAAACTATAAGATTTTTGACTGGCCGATGATGATATTTTTTCCCAAACGTCAGTTTCTGCATAATTTTGACCATCATAAGTACCGCTTGCAAGATAGGTAGTTAATATATTATCTATAAATGAAATTTTCATATTATACGCATATCCTAATGAAGAAACTAATAGCGTTTCATTATTTATAATCTTAAAATCACCAGGTGTAGTTTGATTAATACCGTTTATTGTAATTGTTTGTGTGCTATTGCCATATGAATCAATACTCATTGTACCAGAAATATAATTGAAATTATCTTGAGTTAACGTGATTCCACTATCATATACTACTGTAAAAGCTTTTAAATGATAGGTTCCTACAAGCATTTCCATTGTCAAATTGTCAGAATTTATTGCATTGTGTGCGATAATCCCATAATTATTGCATAAAATAACAAATTCATCAGAATTGGTGAATCCGTCAAGAACATTTGAACGACTTGCCCCATTGGCTAAATGATTCATCCAATTGTTATAGCCGCCTATATCAGGCTCTCTATTAAAAAAAGCACGATAGAGGATGGTTACGAACTCGGAATCAGACGTATTTAAATTTTGAAATTCTTCACTAAAAACAAATCCATATGCTATATCGGCTCCGGTTAAATTACCATTATAAAGATTGTTACTCCAACGATTAAGTCCACCTGGATCAGGCTCCCTATCAAGGCATTGCTGATAAAATCTGGTCACGAAAGCCTCTATATCTGATGTTGATGCAATAGTTTTTGTATATGTCGTTGATACAAGAAGAAAAATTGATAATAAAAATAATGAAATTCTATTGCCATGTTTTTGTAAATACATTTTTTATTTGCCTCACTATATTTGATATATTTTAAACAACAATACTCAACCCATAGATTTATAAATAACATTCTTTAATGTTGTCAATGTAAAGGGCTTACCTGAAGTTGTTGTAAAACCGGATTCATTCAAAGACTCCATTGTTTTTTGTAAAGAAAGCCTTTTACCATTCTTTGGTTTTCTTCTAAGACGTTTAATCTCTGCTATCAGTTCAGGATTTAATTCTTGATATGATTTCCTGCCCTCACATTTACCATGGTCTTCTTTTTTTCTGGTTCTGGCCTGTTTTAGTTTCTTTACCAAAAGGTTTTTTTCAAGCTCAGAGAAAACACCCTGAATCTGAACAAGGGCTTTCTGCATCGGATCTTCCATAACAGCTTTGGTAATGTCCTGGTCAGTTCTTGCAGATATCAAAGTTATTTCTTTACTGGCTAAATATGTAATCAAGGCAGTTTGAATCTGTAAATCTCTTGCAAGCCTGTCCATGCCTTCAATGATTATGGTTCTAACACCATTTTTGAGAATGGCTGATACCATTTCTTGAAAGGCTGGGCGTTCTGTTTCATCAAGAGTGCCTGAAATTGCTTCTTCCTTAAAGATTCTTTCAATCTGATAACCTGAAGCCTTGGCATATTCTTTTATTGCCTTTTCCTGGCGCTTGAAACCATCACCATTAATCTGACTTTTCCCTGAAACTCTGACATATCCAAATGCTTTTATCATGATCTGTTCTCCCTGATTGATTTGATAATATTCTATCGAACCAGGAAGGAAGAATCAAGAAAAAGTTTCTTTTTCTACAGATAAAAACACCAAATATCGTGAAAAGACTTTATTAAAAAGGAGTTAAGCCGATTTTAATATTACGGAATCGCATTGTTTAACATTGAACACTTTAAGATTACCTTAGTTCTATTCTTTCTCCATTAACACCTCCTTAATTGAATTTCTGATTTCGTTTATGTGCAGCAAAAAATAGGATTCCGAGACTAAATAGAACAATTGTTGATGGTTCTGGAACTGTTCTTTGATCTGATGATGAGGCAAGATAAAGTTCAAAGCTATCAGAATCAACCCCTCCAAACCAAACAACATCGCCTTTGCTATTAATTTGTGGCCCATAATCCTGAAAGTCGTTATCACTTAGCTGTGTTGTTGAAATGCCGTCAAAGATGAAACTTTCATAATCATGGCCATCGAATCCCTCCCAAACGATCCAACCGTTATCATTAATTTGGGGATTAAAATTGTTATAAATATCATCTGTTATTTTGGTTGTAGAAACACCATTATAAAGGTAGATTTCATAATCATTGCCATCATTTCCGACCCAAACAACATGGCCTTCTGAGTTAATTTTTGGCTTATTGTCGTTGTACGAATTATTCGTTAACTGACTTATAGAAGAACCATTATATAGATAAATTTCATAATCACTGCCGGTTGTACCTCCGTGCCAAACGACCTCACCATGATCGTTAACCTGCGGTAAAAAATCATCAAAATCATTATCAGTTATTTGAACAGTAGTTACGCCATTATATAAAAAAATTTCATAATCGTAACCATCATAACCAGCCCATACAACGTACCCATTGGAGCTTTGTTGAACTGGATAGTCATGATAAATGTTATTTGTAAGTTGAGTTATTGTTGCCCCATCATAATAAAAAACTTCTTGATCATTACCATCATTCATAGTCCAAACTATTGACCCTTCTCGACTGATTTTTGGATATAAGTCACGAAATGAATTGTTTGTTAGTTTAATTGTTTGATTCCCATCATAAAGATAAATTTCATGTTTATCTAAAGACAATCCCCCAGCCCAAACTACATTACCTGTGGAGTTTATTTGTGGATCAGAGTCTATATAGCTATTATTCGTCAACTGAAGAATACTATTGTTATCATAAAGAAAAATCTCATAGTCATTCCCATCATATTGACTCCAAACGATCTGGCCATTTGAATTAATTTGAGGATTATAATCGTAAAATGAATTGTCAGTTACTTGGGTCACTGAGAATGTATTGGCAGTAGAATTAGTTACGATAAGCAAACATGAAAACATAATATAAAGTAGATAAATTTTCATTCCCCCTCCAGAACAATAAAATTGATACAGTAGCCACATGTGACTCATAGTCTACAGACGACTAAATATCAAGCAGTTTATATTCAATGCACCATGCCTTATGATTGCAAAAATATCAAAACTGCTTTTGGTGACAAGATCCGGTCAATCAGATTATCAAAGGATCTTTCCCAAGAAAAATTAGCAGAACTGGCAGACCTTGACAGAACCTATATATCAGGTGTCGAAAGAGGTGTCAGGAATATAAGCCTTGTAAATATCTGCCAGTTAGCCAAAGCTCTTGAAATAGATATCAAGAAGCTCTTTGATTGAATCTGTATAACCCACCTGTCTTTATTTTCCAAAGCAAACAACTTCCCATATCAATTTAAATCGTATTTGTAAATCAGGGAAACCCTTAGATAGGTGTCAATGGAATAGATGAAATAATACGCCTTTAAGGGCCTATTTTAACCCCATATAAGGCCGTTTGATTCTTTTTCGCGCTACAATATCAATTCAAACAAAAGGCCCTGATATGAGCCATAAATTAGCAGGAACATATTTTAATATTATCTAATGTTTTCAGATAGTTATATAGATTGTGCTTGATGGCAATCTGTCTTTATTTGATATTTTCATATATATGTATCAATAAACAAATAACACTATAATATCAGCAACTTATAATTGTTTATTTTTACATAATAACCTGAATTATAAAGAAAATTTTAGCGCCATAATTTTAATAAAGAAACGTTAAAGGCTTTATTGATGGGGTTTTAGGGGATTTTATTTAAAAATGATAGGCTTTGATATTTAGGATGGGGTTAAGACCGGGGGGCTGTCCCTCTCTGCGGTATTTTTAGGGGAGAAACGCAGCTTTGTAATAATACTTTCTGTTATGCATTTAATGCATTCCAAACAAACAAAAAAAACAACATCTTTATACTTCCCTTCTTCAAGTAAGACCAACTTTGTTGGTTGATTAACCTTCTTCTTTTTTTAATTAATTTTTATTTTAACTACTTACAAACTCTAAACATTGTGGTGACGGAGTCAACATGATGTTCTTAGAGGTTATTGTAGTATATAAGATTATGTTCTTATAAGTCTTTTAGAGCCGCGATTCGAAAGGCTTGTCTATGGGGAATCTTCATTTTTTCATGTGCAAATTTGTCGAAAAACTTTACACAAGACAATTTATGATTATATTATGATATAGTATGTGATGTCAATAAAAAATTAAAAAAAGAAAAAGGGGGAATGCTGGATTTGAATAAGGTTCAAGTAATAGACCAGATAATGGGAAGTGGAAAGACTGAGGGCATTATCAATGAGATGGGCAGAAATAGAGAGACCAAATACCTCTATGTTGGGCCTTTACTAACAGAAGTAGAGCGTGTTTTGGATGCTGTTGTTGATATGTCTGAACCTGATTTACAACACAAGCCCGAAGGCGAAGACACAGCAAGTAAACTATCCAACATCAAGGATTTATTGAGAAAAGAAAAGAGAATCTGTACAACCCATGCTTTATTTCAGCGATTTGATAATGAGACTGTGGAGTTATTAGAAGGTTATACTCTCATTCTTGATGAGACCATGGAATGCATCAGGATTGAGAGACATTTAACAGATCTGGATTATCAGTTGTTTATTGATAGTGGTATCTGTTCTGTTGATGCAGAAACTCAAAGGGTTCATTGGAAAAGTGAGCATTCTGCATCAGGGTTGATAAAACAAAAAGAACTTAGGGAATTAAAAAATCAATGTGATATGGGATCACTTTATTATAAAGGATACTCAGATTTTTCACTGGAGGATTCCCCGGAAATTGATTATCAAGAATCTAATAAAAAACACTGGTTGTGGGTGTACCCACCACAAGTATTTAAAGCCTTTGATGTTGTTAAGATCCTGACTTACAATTTCGAAAACACACCCATGCATAGCTATTTTCAGATTCATGGAATGGAAGTTGATATAGAAAAGAAAGACGACACTGAAGAAAAAATAAAAATTAGAGATAGAATCTTTTTGGTTGATGATCCCAGATACAATTCTATTGGAGAATACAGGCTTTCTTGGTCCGGTTACAGAGCTATGCAAAAAGATAAACAGAATGGAGTTTTGCAAGCAGAGTCGATTGGCAATGCCTTGGAAGGGGTTTTTCGCACCTATGGAAACGGCAGTAAACAGTACAATATGTGGACTTGCTACAAAGATCAAATGAACTATATCTGCAAAGATGGAAAGAAGCTCAAATATAGATTGTTTGATAATGTTGATCATTCTAAAGTCTATAAAAGTGGTTCAAACGAAGGCAAATGTTCTGGTACTTTTATTTATCATAGTGCAAAAGCCGTCAATCAATATGGTCATAAAAAAATAGTTGCATATCCAATTGATAAACATATCAATAATAACTTGAATAATATCCTCAAGTGGTGGGGGCATCCTGTTGATGTGAAAAAATATGCTCTTAATGAAATGACTCAATGGATTTGGAGAAGTGCTATCCGGAACAAGGATAAAATTATCTTGTTTATACCAAAGCCAAGAATGAGGGATATGTTTGTTGAGTGGTTGGGAAAATGTGAAATCATAACAAGGGAAAATGTAACAAAATTTTGGTCTTATTAAAAAGAGCACTTATTTATTTAAGGTACTGAAAACTTTTTTGAAATGGCGTTCCTGTGTGAATAGTTTTTTCTATGCAAGATAATCTTTAGAGCCTGAAAGCAGAAACGCCATATAATTCAATGTCAGAAATCAGAATACCTCATCAGCAACATTAGCTGCTTTTCGTAAAGCGTCATTAATAAGATGGGCATATCGCATCGTCATCTTAATATCTGAATGCCCTAATAGTTCTTTGAGGGTGTAGATATCAACCTTGCCTGAAGATGCCAGATAGGAAGCATAAGTATGTCTGAGATCATGGAACCTGAATCCATGAAGACCTGCTTTAATCCTGATACGTTTCCAAGAGGAGTTGAAAGGCTCTTTGTAATGATTTCCTGTGTTTGAAGGAAAGACGAAAGGGCCTTTTTTAATTTCCTGTGCTCTCTGTATAACTTCCCATGCCTTATTATTCAGGGGAAGGGACTGTCTTGTGCCTCCCTTTGTTTTTTGCAGGGTATAATGGCGCGTTTCAAAATTGATATCTGACCATCGTAGGTTTAGAATTTCACCTTTTCTTTTTCCAGTGTAAAGGGCAAAACGAACAACCAAGACAGCTCTTTCATTCTCCCAGGTATCAAGAGCAGCATAAAGATTTTTAAGACCATCTCTATCAAGGACGTTTTCAATCCTGTTATCTTCCATTTTAGGACCTTCCATTTCTCCGATAGGGTTTAGTCTATGTCCTAACAGTCCATTTTTTATGGACCAGTTTATGACTCGTTTAGCTAAAACAAAGACCTGTCTGATTGTTGCCTTTGCATATCCCTTTTCTGCCATCTTGGACATGATAGGCAACATATGGTCCTTCGGTGTAATCTGAGAAACCTTAACCGGCAGGTAAGAGACAATATGCTTATTCCATCTTATTTCATCATCATGCCATGATTTTTTATTCAGTTTGGCCCAGGCCAGATAGGCAGACCATATTTCTGATACTGTTGGACTTTCCTTTAATGGGACCAGGGAAGGGGCTTGTTCTTTTATGATATCTTCGGTTTTGAATTTGGTTTCAAATTGCCGTGCAAGGGTAAGGGTCGGGACTGTCTTGGATTTCCACTTACCTGTGGTTTTGTCTTTAACCCGGACCTTGTAATTAGCATGGGACAGATTGGTGCCGCATTTTTCACATTGTTTTGTTTTGATAGAATGGGTTTTGTGGCACTTGCTGCAAATTAGATTAATGGACATTTTGGGTCTCCTTGTTCAAAATCTGTGGGAAACATATGGGAAACTTCCAACCCACGAGGAGACACAAAAAGAGAATATTCTTTATTAAAAGATTAAGCTGAGTTTATAACCTTGGATTTGATAAAATCCTTTATTGATAGGCTTTTAGGGAATTGGAATTATAAATAAAAATGGCGGAAGCACATGGGAATCGAACCCACCCGCGAGGGTATCAGCCCCGCACATCGGATTTGAAGTCCGAGGGCCCCACCAGTGAGCCGCGTGCTTCCGTAGTCTTCTATACAAAATATACTTTTAGCTTATTGCTTGTCAATTTCTTTTAAAGACCCAACAAATATGTGCGTTGCAGATATTCGGTTTTTCGTTCCGGCCTTAAATAATTTATTCGGTTCCTTCAAGTACCAGTTCTTTGACCATGGGAAAAATTTCGTTCCAGGACGCACATCGAACCAAGTTGTCATGCCTGATGCACTCCCGGTTCCAGGGCTTGTGGATCAATGCTGTGGGTACCTCCATGTTCCGGGCTAGAAACAGGGCCATGTCCGGGGAATCTTCCACAGCCAGATCGTAAGCCATCATGGATAACTCCTCTTTTGAAATGGCCAGGCAGAGGTCATTTCCGGGGCGGTTGTACTTATCCACCATGATGAATCCCCTGAAAGGTACATCATTCCTTTCAAGCCAGGCCAGAGTTGCTTCCTGGGTCGAGGTGGGACGGCCTGTTACAATATCAATGATGTGACCCATATCAGTCCATGCCTTCAGGGTTTGAACCGCTCCTTCCACCGGCTCAAATCCCATAAGAAAATCAGGCTTATGAACCAGGTCAAAAAAATATTTGAACTCATTATCCGTCAACTGAAAACAATGTTTCAGATCAAAACCGGTCAGGTTTTCAAAAGAGACGGTTTTGCCGAACTCCTGGGCCACGACATCCGGATAAGTTTCTGTGGTCCTGGACACGACATCATCCACATCCACATATATGGTTTTGGGTTGAAAATAGTTCACCAGTCTGCCCTCTTTTATTGTACATTCAACACGGCATTATTTCCCACAGAAGGCTTTTAGCAGAATATCAGGCGTTTTGCAAAATCAATTGTTTAAATACAGAAAAAGCAACCCCGGCCCTTCCTCCATAGAAAATTCAAGCTTGTCGAAATACCATAAACCTGATTGAATACGGCCATGAAACTTGAAAATATAAAAACACCTGATTTAAATATTCCTTTGTTTGAAGCGGCGCCAGGCCAGTTCTGGTGCATTTTGGGCCAAAATCGATCCGGCATTGACTCTTTTTTCAGCCTGTTGTCCATAGACCACGCAAAAATTCCGGGTACTGAAATCTGCCTGCCCAAAGATATGGGGATTTTTTCCTTTGCCGACCAGCAGGAGGTTTTTGAACAGGAACTCAAAAGTGATGATACCGATTTTATGGACCGTCTGGACCCGGGTACGCCGGCCCGGGCCTTTATTCATGATCCGGATCAATACACAGATATGATCTGCGCCTTTGGCATGGATCATGTCCTGGAGCAGGGGTATCGACAACTATCCACGGGCCAGACAAGAAAATTGCTGCTGCTGTCCAGGATATCTTCGGGCAGCCAATGGCTGTTGATACAGTCCCCTTTTGACGGCCTGGACAAGGCTGGCTGCAGGCAGCTTGATATGGCACTGGATCATTGCAGGGGGTGCGGAATGGGTATTCTGGCGTTTGTTTATGATCCCGGGGACATCCCCGCCGGCGCCACCCACATTGCGGTGATTGAAAATGGGCACATGCCCTTTAAGGGGTCTCGACAGGAGATATTGCCCAGGCTTTTTGAATTGCAGGGACAGGCGAATTTTTCAGCGGACATCAATGATTTGAAACCTGTAAAAAATACTTTTTCAGAAAATGTTCTCCCCGGAGAAACGCCTCAGACAACGGAATTGGTCAGACTTGAAGACGGACATGCGGGTTATTCCGGACAGCCGGTTTTTTCCCATCTTAACCTGTGCGTAGCCCCGGGCGACCATACCTTGATTTCAGGTCCTAATGGCTGCGGCAAATCAACCCTGCTGCAGGTGATTACAGGCGACCATCCCGCATGTTACCGGAACAGCTTGTGGCTGTTTGGCATTCGTCGGGGTACCGGGGAGTCCATCTGGGATCTGAAAAAAAGGATGGGCATTGTCAGCACCGATTTTCATCGTAACTACCGGGTGGCCGGAAGCATCCTGGATTGTGTGATGTCCGGTCTTTATGACACCATTGGTATATACCGGCGGCCAGGGCCTGAAGACGAAAAAAAAGCCATGGCCTGGCTGGAACGTACCAGTCTGAGGGATAAGGCAGGCTCCCCATTCCGTACCCTTTCCTATGCAGACCAGCGACTGGCGCTTATTGCCAGGGCCCTGATAAAATTGCCTGATCTTCTGGTTTTGGACGAACCTACCCACGGGCTGGACCGCGCCAACCGCAATGCGGTCCTGGATTTTTTAGGTCAGGTGGCAATGGAAAAATTAAGCACCATTTTATATGTCAGTCACAGGGAGGATGAATTCAGGGACTTTTTTGTCTCCCACATTCGAATGGGAAATTAAGGGACATACCTCTTGTCTTGTGCGTTGCCTGTTGTATGGTCATAATAGGTTCACTCAACACTCAATATACAGGCTCATATGACACAAAACAGCAGCCACTGCTGCCGGCATCGTTGCCGTGAACACACCACCGGAAAGGATGCCGCCTAAGCCGAATAAAATGATAGCCGGGTCAGGGACAGCAGCAGATTGGCTAAATCAATGAGCTGCTAGGGCATTCCACCCTTTCCCTAATGTCCGAAGAATTCACGAAGTTACCTTTTCTTGTTTTTTTCCAAACATCTGTGGTAATAATTTGGTCAGATCTTTTCAAGTCTTTTAGTCCCTTAATTCGGTAACATTAAAAAAAGGACAAAAAAATGAACAAAAAAGTGATTACAACTTGTCTTGCTGCCTGCAGTATCGTTGCAGGGTTGTCGTTGATCCCGATATCCGGCATAATGGCGGAGGATAACGGTCGCCCTGAACTGACCCTGAATGGCGGGAGCAAGGGGCCGATTCCCTTTAAACATCAACTTCACCAGACCGTTGTTAAGGATTGCGCCGTTTGTCACAAGGATTTCGGAAAAAAATCGGGTAGTTTGGATGAGGCAAAAAAAACAGGTGCGCTTAGACCAAAACAGGTGATGACTCAAACCTGTATTGCGTGTCATAAAGCAAAAAAGAGAACCGGGGAAAAATCCGGTCCTACCAGTTGCAGCGGCTGCCACTCCTGACAGGATTGTCGAACATACAACCCCAACCTTGAAAGGAGAGTGACCAATGAAATCCACAAAATTTCTCATTATTGTACTATCAGCTCTTTTAGCTCTTTTTTTTACTGTTCCGGCGTTTGCGGATTCATACACCAGTACGATTAATGTGTTTAAGACGTCCGAAGCGGTTCAGCCCTTTTTTGACAGCTGCTATGGATATGCCGTATTTCCGATAGTGGGCAAGGCCGGCATTGTTGTCGGAGGCGCCTATGGTCAAGGCCGGGTTTATCAGGATGATCTGATCACCGGTACTGCCACCATTACAAAAATAACCCTTGGTTTTCAGCTGGGTGGGCAGGCTTTTTCCGAAATTATCTTTTTCCAGGACAAACGGGCCTATGATGAATTTACCGACGGATCATATGAGTTTGATGCCTCAGTTTCAGCCGTAGTGGTCACTGCAGGGGCCCAGGCCAAGGCCGGCAGTGACGGTGGAAGCGCCGGGGCCAGTGCCGGTCCGGCAACTGGAATACAGGCAAACACAGGATATTACAAAGGTATGGCTGTATTTATCCACGCCAAAGTCGGTCTGATGTATGAGGCCGCTATTGGCGGGCAGATATTTGACGTCACCCTTTTTAAATAAAGGTTTGTCTACATAAAGATAGAAACAAGCACAGCTCAAGTGATGGCATGTTCATCGCTTGGGCTGTATTGTTTTAGACGGCAGGAGATTTTACACGGCTTTAAAATTTATTCTTCTGACTCAAACCTACACATTTACCTCAAAATTCTTTACATTTATATTTACATAAGGCGAAATTTCCGGCACATTGTCAAAAATTAACGAAAGAATGTAAGTAAAAATGAGACCCAAACTCACAGAAAAACAAAAAAAGGTCATGGCCTTTTTAAAGTCCACACTTGGGCAATCCGGAGAAACCCCAAGTCTTAGAGGCATGGCCAACAGCCTTGCCATTAGCCATGCCGCCGTGGCACAGACCTTGAAATTGCTTGAAACCAAAGGCTATATCCGCAGACTGGGTCGATACAGCAGAAATATTGTTATTCTGGATAAGCCCGGCGCGATGAATGCGGAACATCGCAAAAAGGTTGTCCCCATTGTGGGGCGGATCACAGCCGGACTACCCATCTATGCGACCCGGGAGTGGGACGGCAACCTTGTGGTGGATGACGCCCTGTTTCCAGGCGATAACCTGTTTGCCTTGAGGGTCCAAGGGCAGTCCATGAAAAATGCGGGTATCCTTGACCGGGACATTGCAATCTGCAGACCCCGGCAGTATGCCGTGGACATGGAAATCGTGGTGGCACTGATCAATGGAGAGGAAGCCACGGTCAAGCGTTTTTTTCTGCACCCCGACCACATTGAACTGCGCCCGGAAAACCCTGCTTTTCGTCCCCAGACCTATGGTTTTGACGATGTCATGATCCAGGGCAAGGTGATTGGCATCATCCGCTCGGCCCAGATTATGGACGAAGAATAAACCGGTGGACAGACTGTATGCAGGTACCAGCGGCTACGCCTATGCGGAATGGGTCGCCGCAGGGGTTTACCCGGCCGGCACCCACGCTGCCGGTATGCTGCCGGCCTATGCAGAAATGTTTAAGGCCACGGAACTTAACTACACCTGGTACCAGATGCCCAAAGCCCGATCCCTGGAGCGGATGGCAGCCCAGGTCCCCCGGGGATTCAAATTCAGCGTTAAGCTTACCCGCACCATGACCCATGAAGTGGACAAAGCCGGCTGGATTCGGGAAGTATTGACGTTCCGTCAGGGCATTGCCCCGCTGGAAGCGGCAAGCTGTCTTTTGTGCATACTGGTCCAGCTGCCGCCTTATTTCTCGCGCACCCCGGAACGGAGAATTTACCTGGCAGCCTTGCTGGATGAGCTTTCAGGTCTGCCGGTCGCCGTTGAATTCCGGCATTCCTCCTGGGTCCATGACAAGGTGTTTTATGAATTTGAACGGCGGGCCGTCACCTTGGTGACCGTGGACGGCCCGGACCTGCCCGGCCTCTTCCCAAGACTGGATATTGTTACCAATCCCCGGCTTTTCTACCTGCGGCTGCACGGCAGGAACACCCAGGAGTGGGGCTCCGGCAACATGCAGAAACAATTTGACTACAATTATAGTGACGCCGAGCTAAAGTCTTTTGCCGGAACCATATCCAACACCCTTGGCCCTGCCGCAGACATAGGTGCCGTGTTTTTCAACAACCACGTCAGGGGGCAGGCGCCAAATAACTGCCGACGGCTGATCAACATACTTATGAGCCGGTCTTAGAGTTTGTCCATTTTGCTAAATCCGGGAGCGCG
>NZ_DDYV01000098.1:0-25519 GCF_002348205.1 Desulfobacter sp. UBA2225
CGAGGATGGGCAAAAGCAGTTTCTGCCCGGCGGTAAAAAATCCGGGAACGCTTATACCATAGGCGAACTCGACGAACAAAAACCCATACTGCTGGCTGAGGGTTTTGCAACGGGAAAGACCCTGAATGATGTGAGCCACCTTCCGGCAGTGGTCTGTTTTGATGCAAACAACCTTGAAAATGTGGCCAGACAGATCCGGGAATTGATGCCCTCCGCTGAGCTGTTCATTTGCGCTGATAATGACCACGCCAAAGAAAATAATGTGGGGGTGGAAAAAGCCCAAAAAGCGGCCAAGGCAGTTGGTGCGAAAGTCATTATCCCCCAATTTACGGATGAATCAAAAAAACTTGGGTACACGGATTTCAATGACCTGGCCAAGTGCAAAATGGGTAAGAACCGGGTTCAAAGCCAGTTGAAATGCCAGATTCAATATCTTTCCAAAAACAAAGGCATAGGGCTTGAACGATGAAAAAACAAGAATACGGCCTTAAACAGGCCAGGGTAAAAAAAAGCTGGTATCCCCTGCTCTTCCCGGTTTGTTTTTTGCTGTGGGCCTTTGCCTTTATGGGTTACGCCACCCAAACCGTAGCCAGGGCGTTAAGATACCATCCTGACCTGGGCAGGTCGGTGTTTGATACCTGTTACCTGCCCTGGAAGGTGTTTGAATGGAATAAATACATCACAGACACCCCGGTGGGTAATCAGGTTGACTTGATCTTCGGGGCTTTTGTCCTCAGCACTCTCTTCGGCTTTTTCCTGATTCTCAGGAAAAAGCCCAAAGGCAATCTAAATCTGCACGGCACGGCTGCCTGGGCAAAGAAAAAAGAGTTGCCCGCCATGGGACTTGACGCCAGGGAAGGCGTATATGTGGGCGGCTTTCCATTGGCCCGGGGCACCAAGTACCTGATCCATAACGGCCCGGAACATATTTTAGCCTTTGCGCCCACCCGGTCCGGTAAAGGTGTGGGCCTGGTTATCCCCTCGTTGCTTGCCTGGCCTGGCTCAAGCATAACCCTGGACATTAAGGGTGAAAATTACGCGTTGACATCAGGATACAGGGCCAAGGCATTACATCATAACATTCTTAAGTTTGATCCTGCCGATGAAACCTTTTCCTTTGCTAAATGGAATCCTTTGGCAGAAGTGCGGATTAATACCAATCATGCCATTGCCGATGCCCAGAACATTGCACAGATGATCTGTGACCCGGACGGCAAGGGCATGAAAGATTATTTCACCCAGGCCGGATATGCCTTGCTGACCGGATTGATTCTGCATGTCATTGTATCAAAGCAGGATGCCACCCTTGCAGATGTTGTGGCCGAAATCACAAAAAGCGACAATGAGGGGGATGTCAAAAACCTGCTCTATGCCATGATAGACAAAGAACACGCACAGATCCTGAAGAAAGGGTATCCGGACATGGATACGGATCTGGCAGACAACATACAGTCAACCATTGACAGTTATGCCGGTGAAGCTGTGATCAAAGCCGACCGTGAGTTATCCGGGGTGGTATCAACCGCCATTACAAACCTGTCTTTGTACCGTGATCCCATTGTCGCAAAGAACACCTCGGAGTCTGACTTTTTCATTTCAGATATCATGAACTCCCAAACCCCTGTTGATTTATACCTGGTTGTATCCCCTGCCAACCTGGACCGGTTAAGGCCGCTGCTGCGTGTGTTTTTCAATCTGGCGTTAAGAAAATTCACCCAGAAAATGGAGTTTGAAAACGGGCAAGCCATAGTTGACTATAAACACAGGCTGCTGCTCATGCTGGACGAATTCACCAGCCTGGGCAAGCTGGAAATCATGGAAAAAGCCCTGGCCTTTATGGCCGGTTACGGTGTGAAGGCTTATATCATTGTCCAGGATTTATCCCAGCTGCAAAAAGAATACACCCGGGACGAATCAATTACATCAAACTGCCATGTCAGGATTGCATATGCGCCCAACAAAATAGAAACCGCAAAGCTCTTGTCCGATATGACCGGGAAAACCACCGTGGTGGACAAAAAAACCAGTATTTCAGGCAAACGGTTAGGCGGCATGGGCAATGCCTCTGTGTCTGTCAGCGAAGTCGCAAGGCCGCTGCTCACACCGGATGAATGCATGCGGCTGAAAGGCCCGGTCAAAGATGAAAAAGGGGGAATCAAAACCCCTGGTGATATGCTTATCTTCGTTGCCGGTTACAACACAGTATACGGTCAGCAGATACTCTATTTTTTAGATCCTGTCTTCCAGGAGCGGGTTAAAATCTCGCCGCCCGGCCATATGAAGTTTTCAAACTAAAAGAGGGATAGACAAATGACATATAAAAGCAAAATAATAAAAATTGTGCTGCCCTGCAGCCTTTGTTTTGCGGTCTGTTTTTTTATATCTCAACACTGTTATATCAATGCATCCGCCAGCCTGCCCCTGGGTATATATTTAAAAACCTCCCAGGCAATTGCCAATGGCTCTTTTGTTGTTTTCCATCCCACTGCTGCACAACAGCCTCTTGTGTCAAGGTACGTTAAAAATACCCCTTTAATGAAACGTGTGGCTGCGTTACCAGGGCAGACATATCAACTGCCCTCGGCATCCGATACAGACAGTCAAGGCCGGACTATTACAGCATTTGAACCCAAAACAGGCATCGTACCTGCCAATCACCTGGTTGTGGTCGGCAACACAAAATTTTCATTGGACAGCAGGTATATCGGCTTTGTACCGCAATCCTCAATAATTGATACGATAACCCCCCTTTTTGTTTTTGGTTTTTAAGATACTTATTGGAAAGGAGTAAAAATGAGCGTGGTTTTGGACAGTCTGAAGCATAATTTAGGCCCCATTGTTACCCAGGCCCTGGATGATGATAACGTGATTGAAATTATGCTCAATCCTGACGGCAGGCTATGGCTCGATACCTTTGACAGGGGAATGGTGGAAGTGTCCGCCATTCCCGCATCATCCGCTGCCGGAATACTGAGCCAGGTTGCGTCCATGCTTGGGGCCGTCGTCACAAAGGATTCTCCCGTTGTTGAAGGTGAACTGCCCCTGGACGGCAGCCGGTTTGAAGGGTTGTTCCCGCCGGTTGTGGCCAATCCCACCTTCACAATCCGCAAAAAGGCCATCAGAATATTTACCCTGGATAATTACGTGCGGTCCGGAACCATGTCTTTGGATCAGCAGCAAATTATCTGTGATGCCATTGCAAACAAAAAAAACATCCTGGTGGCGGGCGGAACAGGTTCCGGCAAAACCACCCTGACCAATGCCATTCTTGCAGAACTGGCAAATATTGCCGGCGATGAACGGCTTGTCATTATCGAGGACACCAGCGAACTGCAGTGCCTGTCAAAAAACAAGGTGATGCTGCGTACAAACCGGAACACCAGTATGCAGCATCTTCTTAAAGCCACCATGAGGCTTAGGCCGGACAGAATCGTTGTGGGTGAAGTCAGGGGCGGTGAAGCCCTGGACCTGTTAAAGGCGTGGAATACCGGCCACCCGGGTGGCGTGTGCACCGTCCATGCCAATTCCTGTGCCGGGGGGCTGGTCCGGCTGCAGCAGCTCATTGCCGAAGTTGTGCCGACACCCATGGATGATTTAATCCACGAGGCGGTTGATTTGGTGATTTTTATTAAAAGGACCAAACAGGGCAGAAAGATAGAAGATATTGCCGTCATAAACCAAAAGAATCCGGCCATACACAAGTTAAAAATTCCCGCTTAAGCCTATGCCGGGAAAGTAGACAAAAAAAATAGCTGCACCACCGGGAATAATGGCACAGGCCCACACCGTTGTTCCTGGTGGTGTTCTCAACAAAGCAGGCGATTCTCAACAGAATTGAAAAGCGCAGGGGTTTTTAATGAAAAAAGACAAGCGGGAAATAACCCTCAAATCTTATGTGACGAAAAAAGAATACAGCCAAATCAATCAACTCGCCAAACAGACGGGCTTTTCTGTCTCTGAATATATGCGCAGGATTTTAACTGGCCAGCGGATTGAATCAAGGCTTGACCAGGAGGCTTTTTTATCTGCCCTTAAATTGAACGCTGACCTTGGCCGGCTCGGGGGGCTGTTTAAATACTATCTTGCCCAGGGGTTTAAAAATGTGCCTCCGGCAGAGATAAGAAAGGTGCTGGATGACATTGAAGACAGGCAGCGTCAGCTCAAGCCGGTCATTTCTAAAATCCGGGATATGATGTAAGGGTGCGGCCCTGTCTTCTTCCATATCTTCAGGCAACGCCGCAATTTAATGGCGTTAGATCCTGGTGCCATCATCAAAGCTTAATGCCATGATATCAAAACGTATCCATTGCGAACCGCAAAACGACAACATAAAGCGTTTAGGGTTGTATATCAATGCCGGCCATGAAGGGGAAAAGCTCTTTGCAAAATGGACAGCCGGGTGTTATGCCGGGCAGGATTATGATCTGGCCATTGATGAAATTAAAGCCACCCAGGGAATGAATACCCGGACCAAAAAAGAAAAAACCTATCATATGGTGGTAAGTTTTCATCCTGAAGATTTCAAAAAACTTTCCCTGGAGGATTTTAAAAACATTGAAAAAGAATTTGCAGCCGCTTTAGGTTTTGAAGAGCATCAACGGCTCTGCGGAATACACATCAACACAGACAATCCCCACATGCACGTTGCTTACAATATGATCCACAAGGAAAAATACACCCGGCATGATCCTTTCTATGATTATTATAAACGGGATAAAACCTGCCGGCTCCTGGAGGAAAAATATAAACTTAAGATTGATGTCGGTGTTGAACAGCAATTTAGCGATTACGTCAAACAGCGGCAATCCGATGTCAAACAAGCCTTTGACAATGCCCGGGATTGGCAGTCCCTGCACAAAGAACTTGCCGTTTACGGCTTAACTGTGCAAATGCGCGGGAACGGCTGTATCCTGGCTGCAATCGGCCACAAACAAAAAGATGGACATCATATAAAATTAAGCGATTTTGATGAGAATTTGTCCAGGAAAAAACTTCAGGACCGGCTTGGGTCTTATGAGAAATCAGCCGGGGATTATGAGGTAAAAGAATTCTTTCAACGGAAGCCAAAACGGGAAAACGCCAAAGCCAAAGACTTTGAAACTAAAACCGGACTAAAATCCTTTGACACCTTTGTTTTAGAATCAAAAGAGTTTATCGCCCGGGCGGCAGTTAAATCTGATACCTGGCAAGACTTCCACAGGGAACTGGCCAGAATCGGCCTTGAAGTCAAACCCCGGGGGGCAGGTTTTGTTTTAACCGATATCGGCGGCAAGACAAAGAAAAATTCAAGCATCCCTTTTTCTAAAACCGGTATGCGGATTGCCAAAAACGGCATTATCCTTGAACACCCCAAAAAAGGAGATATGAACAATGGAAGAGACACAGGACAGCCCGGTAATAGAAACACCGCAACACAACGAAACACAAGCACAAGCACATGCACATGCAGGCAGCCCGGTTTTAGGCAACCTGGACCACTCTCCCAAAACAATTTGCGCAAATTGTCCAAATGCCGTTTGGCATATCACGGAACAGGACAAGCTGAGGATATTTTGTCGTTTGATGCACGCTCTTATAGACGAAAGCCTGAAAGCCTGCGATGGGGCAATGATGAACGATTGAAAATTTTAGGGGAATTTGAACCATCCAACGGCGGTTATACAATTGAAAATCCGTATAAATTTGAACCGGTGAAAAAACTCAACTCCGCCAAAGAAAGAGAAGCCTGGAAGATTTACATCAGTGAACAAAAACAGCACAACTATAATTGGATAAAATTTAACAAAAATTTTCAGCGTTTTTATGGTGAAGATTATGGAATGTAAATTTATCGTTGACAATTAAGGGGGATAGAATGCCCCCCTCCACAATACTTCTGTTATTGAATGCTGTTTTGAAATAAGCCTGGGCGACTGATAATACCATAAGTGCTTAGTCAACTATGTGGTTATTTGAAGAAAAAAATTTGCAAGCCTTACTATTTGCAAGCCTTACTATATGATGTTAATGATTTTATCATTGTTTTTAGGAATGAGCACGAAATAAAGTTCCCATTTTGATTTTTGAAGTATGAAAACCTATGAATATGGTGTAGTAGTCGGCTATTATGCAATGTTACCCTGAAGAGACAGAAGATCTTATGCGCCGATATTATGAAGACCTTAATGAGCGAGATCGCCGGAGATATGCTGGTATCGAAGCTTTTAAATTGGAGCATGGCGGTCGAAATTATATTGCCAAAATTTTGGGATGCAGCAGAAAAACAGTCGGTAAAGGTGCTGTTGAAGTGAGTATGTTGCCTATGCGTACCGTTCAAAAACGTATTGGAAAAGTACCAGATGAATCGCCCAAAATACGTATAACTGGGGGTGGACGTAAAAAGTATTGGGTTTCTAATCCGGAAATTGATGAACAGTTTCTGGGCGTACTGCGTGATCATACCGCAGGGGACCCGATGAATGAGAAAATTCGATGGACAAACCTGCGTATATGGGAGATCGTTGACGTCCTGAAAATTGAATATGACATCAAAGTGAGCCGAAATGTTGTCAGTCAGCTACTCAAAAAACATGGTTAGGAATGAGCACGAAATAAGATGCCCAGTTAGAAATTTCAAACGTACAGCTTACAATGGTCGCCTGTTTTGAAATGGGCAAGTTATTTAAAATTCGTTCCTTATCGCCTCCGTAAGGCACAAAAACGGCAATCTATGAAAAAAAGTGTACCGGATCGGAATGAGCAATTCGATAACATTGTGAAACTCAGATCGTCGTACCTGGAGGCCGGCAATCCGATTATCAGCATGGATACCAAGAAAAAAGAACATCTCGGCAATTTTTATCGGGATGGTCATCTTTACACACTCGAAGAGTTAAAAGTATATGATCATGATTTCCCAAGCTTTGCAGAAGGTGTGGTCATTCCCCACAGCTTGTATGATTTACAGCTCAATATCGGATATGTTCAGATAGGAACGAGTCATGATACCAGTGAGTTCGCATGCGATAGCTTCCGCCATTGGTGGTATGATTATGGCTGCAAAAACTATCCGAATGCAACGTCAATTTTGGTTTTGTGCGACGGCGGAGGCAGTAATAGCTCTCGACATTACCTTTTCAAACAGGATCTTCAAATTTTGGCAGATGAAATCGGGATTGAAATTCGAATCGCTCACTATCCCCCGTATTGTTCAAAATTTAATCCGATTGAACATCGGCTATTTCCCCACATAACACGCGCATGCCAGGGTGTCATTTTTTTAAGTTTAGAGCTGGTTACGGAGTTGATTTCCAAGACGCGAACTCAAAAAGGTTTGAATGTCTTCGTTCATGTTATTAACAAGGTTTATCAAACCGGCAGAAAAGTCAGTGAAACCTTTAAATCAACAATGCAAATTCTATTCGATAAAATCTTGCCAAAGTGGAATTATTGTGCAATTCCAAAGGGATGTTGAACATGGGTAAGTTATTTAAAACTCATTCCTTAACATTCATTCTGATCACGTTATTCTTACTTTTCGGATATTATTCCGATAGCCAAGTGAACTCGTAAGATAAACGAAGATAACAGATCAATTTGTTAAATCTAAGCGGTAAACGGGATCAATGCTAAAACAGGTTTTTGATATAGAACAACTTTCTAAATCACTTACATCATCAGATGTTTGGCAATGGGATTTATTGTCTGGTTATGGAGATGTTGAGACTGCTGTAAATCATACTGTTCAGTACTGGAAGTCACATAACCTCGTTTTATCTTCATTAGAAACAGAAACAGTGAAGAACAAATTAGTCTTTATTCCGGCTAAAATGGAAGATGCGTTTGCAATCAAGCTACTGGATCGGTTTGTCCGACGAATTTATAAAGTCAGACAGTCAGATCGTAATAGAATAGTTAGACAACTAATAACGCTCCTAAAAGACTCTGGCAATTATCATGTTCTACGGTTGGATATTAAAAATTGTTATGAAACCATACCATTTGAACATCTCATCAATAAATTTGAAGACGATCTGATACTTGCCCCTAACTGCATTAAGTTACTTAACGATATTCATAGTGATCTTCGGAGCAACCATAATATGTATGGTTTACCTAGAGGATTGTCAATAAGTCCCACACTTGCAGAGCTCTATTTAGAATCGTTAGATAAAAAGGTAGCATCACATCCTAATGTGATATATACCGCAAGATATGTTGACGATCTCATTATTCTAACACCAGCAGGCATGGAAGGAAACGTAAAAGATGATATTACAGCGTTCATGAATGAAAGAGGGCTTAGTCTCAACAATGATACGGATAAGTATTATAGTGGCTCTTCACAGTCAGCAGAGTTCGATTACTTAGGTTATTCGATTAAAGTCAAACAGAAAAAGGATAAGCCAAACGAAGTAACTTTAAAAATCTCTCAAGCAAAGTTAAATAAACTTAAATCCAAAATAGCAATCAGTTTTAGCAATCATAAAAAGCAAAAAAACATCGCTCTTTTAAAAAGAAGACTTGAATACCTTTGCATGTTGAAAAGTGTACGTAAAGGTAAGAATGGCCATTTGTTAGCGGGGCTTGCTCACAACTACCAGTATGTGACTGATGGCTTTGAATGTTTAAAGGCTCTTGATGGGTTCCTCTGTCAGCAATTGGCAAATCCTCGGCACGGGCTGAGTCAACAAGAACAAGATCAAATTAAAAAGATATCAATATACGGCAATGCAAAAAAACGAAATGTTGGGAAGTTTACCAAGAAGAAAGCAGCTCAAATAATGCAAGTATGGAAAAATGCCTGACATCATTAAAGTAAATACTAATGACAAATTAAGAACGTTACTAACGGATGTTCTTCCCTATGAGTTGCCGTTATGGTTCTCAAATTTCACAATGTATCAGAGGTTTAGCACGCCAGCGCATGTTAATGCGTACAGGAATATTTCGGGGTTAAATTTTGAAAGCAGAGCCGGCGTATATATTCCTTTGGAATATTTTGTAAGTCGAGGAGGGGACAAATCGCCACGTGCAATATCAATCATGCATCCGGTTGCTCAGTTAAAAGTTTGTGATTTCTATCATGAATACGATGAGTTGATAAAATATTACTGTACAAAATCAAAACATTCGTTAAGACACCCTTACAGAAAATCAACTAAGTTCTATGGTAAAACTCAAGAAGGCTCAAAACTCACTGGTGGCGTTGAGAATGTAGACGAAGAAAGAATTGTTTCAACCTCCTATTTTAAATACAAAAAATATCCTTTTTTATATCGTTTTTTTGAATCTTATGAGTATCATAAGCTTGAAAAGCAGTTTCATAGCATGCTTCAGGTTGATGTGTCTAAATGCTTTCCCAGTATTTATACACATTCAATTGGTTGGGCGATAAAAAATAAGCGTTTAGCCAAAGTAAACCCAAAGCCTCATGGAAATTTTGACGGAGAGTTCGATAATTTAATGCAGCTCACAAACTATCGTGAGACTAACGGTATAATCATAGGTCCTGAAGTAAGTCGGATTTTTGCAGAAATTATTTTACAAAAAATTGATTTAAATTTAGTTGATAAAATGATGCAAAATAACTATCAAATTTCAAAAGATTTTGACTTTAGACGCTATGTTGATGACTTCTTTGTTTTCTTTCGTTCTGAAGATGTTAAATCGGCTTTTATAAAAGCATTAGAGTTAAGCCTGTTGGAATATAAAATGTACTTGAATGAGGCTAAAACAACAATAGCCCATAGGCCATTTGCAACTGATATCTCTTTGGCGAAACACGCATTAAGCCATGCTGTTGGCGAATATTATAATTCTCGTTATAAGAATGAAGACACAGAGTTAAAATCCATTATTCAATTAAAAAAGCCAAGTTATATAGCTAACAAGACAATAACAAAAATCAAAATGGCTCTGGCTAATTACAAGGTTGAATACCATTCAATTTCTAACTATCTATTTAGTGCAATCACAAAACGGATGCTTTCCTATTTATCAATAATATCTGAAGCTGAGCATAAGAATGAATTTCATTTAAATTGGCTGTTAGTTGATTTGGATGTGCTGTTTTTTGTGCATGCAATGGATATACGGATAAGACCAACTGATCGATTGGCACGGTTAATTCATGATCTTCTTGAAAAAACTGCGAATTGGCAGGAAAGCCATAAAGAAATAATCCACAAAAAAATTTTTGATCATGTTAAACAAGCAATCAATATATTTATTAATCATGCGGATGATATGATTGGGCTTGAGACATTGAATCTCTTAATTATTTTAACAATGCTTCCTTCAAAGTTTAAGTTACCGGAAAATAAATTAAAAAAGTATTTTGGTAGCTTAGAGAAAAATTCAGAGAACAATGATTTCTATTTTTGCTGGATAACATTCATGCTCTATATAGAGAACAAGCCAGAATATCAGCAACTACGTGATGAGCTGATTAATTCAGCTGAAAATTATTTGCTGAATAGCATTGATATGTTTATATCTTCTGAATATTTTATGTTTTATTTTGATTATCTGGCTTGCCCATATATCGATGAGCCAGTGAGAAAAAAGATGATAGATGACGTTAAAAAAATAACCTTAGATAATAAGCGAAAGCAAGTCGAGTTTGATGTAAATAAGCAAAGTCAAATAGTCCTTAATAAAGACTTCATTGTCAGTTGGAGAGATCCGAAATATTTAAAAAATAGCTTAAAAAAGAAAGAATATATTTTCCCGTACAATTAAGTTTATGCCGCCTACCTCCGTAGGTTTCTGCAATCCGCTTCGATGGATTGTATGGGCTTTGGGAAACCTTAGTCACACACACGATTGGAGGGGGCGGCACCAAACATGATAGGGCTAACTTGAACATTAACTTTCAGAAGAACAGAACCCCACAATATGTCTATCATCGGTTGCCGAACGCCGCATCCATTAAGGTGTTGACTTCTTTTGTTATTGATCGTTGTCCATTTAGACGGCTACCGTAACGAATACCCCTGAGTGGCCACGCCGCTTGAGGCGGTTTTTCATTCAGACTGAAGAGGTTTCTTCTCTAATCAATTCCCAACTTTACCTAAAAAGTTGGGATTATAAAAATCAGCCCCAAGACTCATCAATAAAAGCGTTGGGGATTTTTTTTGAAATTCGGATTTGCTTTTTTTAAAAAAATATCCTAACTTTTATTCATATTTATATTAAAAGTTGGGGATTGTAAAAGCATGGAAAACTTGAATCATCCTAAGAAAGGAAGCCATATTGCTGTAGAACCGATCCGAAGGCAAAAAGACATCAAACTAATAAAAAAAATACTACAGGATTCCCCTCGAAATCTCTGTTTGTTCACTTTGGGGATTAACACCAATCTGCGGGCTTCAGATCTGCTGAAAATCAAAGTCGAACAAGTGCGACACCTTCAGCCCGGGGAAGAAATCTCCTTAAAGGAGAAAAAAACGCAGAAACAAAGGCGGATCAATTTAAACCGGGCTTGCATTGAGGCAATTCAAAATCTGCTTAAATCCATTAAATATGAAGATGATGATTTTCTTTTTCTGAGCAACCGGAAGGATAAAAATGCCCTGACGGTTTCCAGCCTAAGCACTTTGGTTAAAAAATGGTGTAAGGACATCAATCTGAAGGGAAACTACGCCAGCCACACCCTAAGAAAAACCTGGGGATATCATCAGCGAGTCACTTTCGGTGTTGGGATTCCAGAATTAATGGTTTGTTTCAATCACACCAGTCAAAAGCAGACCTTGGATTATCTTTGCGTCCAGCCTGAAGAAATTAAGAGTGTTTATCAAAATGAGCTTTAGGAAAAGTTTGGAACTTTATGCAGCTATGCGGTCATTAGGCCCTTAGGAATGAGCACGAAATAAGATGCCCAGTTAGAATTTTCAAACGTACAGCCTAGAATGGTCGCCTGTTTTGAAATGGGCAAGTTATTTAAAATTCGTTCCTTAGTGGCCATTTCTCACCGTATTCAGGAACAGTTATCCAAACAATACCTTTTCCAGTTTGTGAGCTGCTTTGCGGCGTTTGTCCGGGGGCATCCGCTCCAGGTTTAGCAGTTTCCACTGGATGGCAGGTAAAATCTGCGCCTGGGGCAGTGGAAATTTTTTCCAATCCGCATTTCCCTGTTTAAGATCCAGCAAAAAAATCCTGTCATCATCATTCAGGGCTTTATGGATTTGAACAACCAGTTCCGGCAAAGTATCCTGTAATCGGTCAAGGTCTAATGGTTCATATGCCATGCCATCAAACTCTGTTCTGTACATCGGAGAAATATCTTGGGATTTGGGCCCTAAAAGCTCAGCCATGGGCCGGTTATGGCCTATGAGATAGACCATGAACGCATTTTTTAAAGACTGCGTAATTCCCTCATGCTGCAGCAGCCAGTAGGTATCATATAGATCACGAGGGTGCTGCCGGTCTAAGGTTGCACAAATTTTTCCGGCGAAAAGATCTTCAAAACTCAGCAACGTCATACTGGCAAAGCCAAAAGCTTTTTCGGCATTGTCTGACACTCGGCGTGTTTGGGGCGGGTAGACGCTACCCCGCAGCACCGGAGTTACTTCAATTTTGACATGGGTTACACCTTGTTGCACTAACAGTTTATACCGATTATCTGTACCTTTCAGGTTCATTTCCGTTACCCGGGCTCGCGGGATTCGTTTTTTAATTTCCTCAATGATCTTACCAAGCGCCCCATCAATTCCCTCAAGGCTTTGATCTCGGCCCTCTACCGGCAGATAGGCCAGGTCAATATCCACAGATAAGCGCGGCATGTCTCTTACAAACAGATTTATAGCTGTGCCGCCTTTTAAGGCAAAACAGGTTTGCTTTTCCACAATAGGCAAAAGATTCACGAGCAGGCGCACTTGGTCAGAATAGGGAGTTTTCATCTTCTTTGACCATCTGTTTGGGAATCGTTATCTGATAAGCAGCATCAAAAACACCGCTTTTAACAAGCATGCGCTTACCCCGGCCTAAATCTATACTCTTGGTTTCCAACTCTTTCAGCCAAGCATGATCATGGCGATCACTAAACCATAAAAATAGTCTTTTTGCCTTTACCTGCTTGCAGCATGTCAGCAACTTAACAATCAGGTTCGGTCTTAAATTGACGGCGCTTTCAAAAAATGTATCCGCTGTTAAAAAATCAGCAATGTCCCGCAGATCCGCCAATAATTCAAGCAAGGCAAGTTCCGGAGTACTAAATGGAATCGGCCAATCCCAGGAACCAAAAGGCCGGGTGGTCAACCCAGGCTCGGGAAGTTCTTCAAACAGTTTTTTATTATGAATTTCAAATTCGAAAGAATCTGTAAAAATGCGTGTCCAACCCGGTATTTTTACAGTGCTGTATAGACCAATATGTTGTGTATCACCCAACGGCAGATAATGGGCTAAGCCTTGCAATTCAAGCGCACTGCGACCGCCCACATGTACAGCGTATCCCATTTCATTCAGCGAAAAGACCACATGCTCCCATTTAAGAGGAGGCCCTGGACGTCTGTATATACCACGACTTAAGGCCACGAGCTTACCTGCCCGTAAGGCATAATCTACCCTGGGCCGACTAAACCCCCGCTTCTTTAACCAGGTGCGACTCACTACTTGCCCATCAGGGAGGCATTGCTCAAGATTTTTTGTATTTTCAGGTGTCATGGTTTATAATTACATTTCAATGCATAGTTTATATATGCATTGAGAATAAAGTTCAAACCATTTGTTTGAATTCAATTGAATTTGCATAAATATAGAATGCAAATTTAATCTTTTCTAAACTTGGGCTCTTCATCAAATTTCAGATTTCTCCTCATCTGTCCACAGCCGTTTTAGTGCCTCCACCATGTTGAGTCACTCGGGGCCGGCATTTTACTTTTACTGCACTCCTTGTAAATGAATCATCAGAAGCCTTGCTTGACCAAACGTAGGCCTCTCCCGTTCCGAGATGACTCATTTTATCCGAAGTTAGATCACTTAAAGCTGCATTGGCTTTTTGGATATGTTTCAACCACGCAGGCGAGTTGAATTTATGCATTATGATCTGTGACGAAAGCTCAATGAGTGAAACGGGTACCGAAGGCGGATCTTGGGACGCCACCATTATACTCGTGCCTTTATGACGCATTTCTCTTACTACCTCGACCAATCCGGATACAAGGTCGTCGTTCTCGATGTATTTGTGCGCTTCGTCAAAGACAACGAGCTTGTTAAAAGCATTACCTTTGTATGTTGCTTCCGAGAATATTTGAAGCATTACTACAAATAGTCCGAGAGCCTCATCTTTTTCAATGTATTCGTCACGGAGGTCGACAATTATCAAACGGCCGGGCCAAATTAGATCTTGCAGCTTTTGGGAATCATCAACGTATTCACTGGCGAATTGCAACCGAGTTTGAGCCAGTTCTTTTAGATGATCAGAAAGGCTTGAACTGTCGATTCCATTTCTAATCGCATCCAGAGTCAGATTATTCCGTAGTCCTCTCATTATGAGGTTAATCTGTTTCATATACATGCTTTGGCTGCCTATAGCACCCATCAGGAATTTCCAATGAGCTGCTTTGAGTTCTGACGCTGAGAACGCAATAGGCTGCACTTCAATATCTGGATATTCCTGTCGTCGCTGCTCAACCTTGTCAGACGGAGTCAGGATCAGGATGTCTTTGAGAGCTTCAGGTTCTGCTTTGTAACGCTCCCTCAGAATATTTATTTCCGCTTCTACAGTATTCGCTCCAACCATGGATGTGAACTCCGGAGCATAATCCTGAGTCGGACTGTAATGGAAAATGACGGTGGACAGCGGGCTCGGGAGCACATTTATATTCTGGATTGGCATACTGGCCATTTCAATTGCAGTACCAAGCGTATAGCTTTTCCCGCCGCCTTGCACACCAAAGAGGCTAATTGTGTGCGTATGGTTAAGATCAAGAGCGACTTTCCGTCCAGATACTTCGCCAATAAGACCATACTGAGGTGAATCTGATGTAACTCCGAGCATCACATCATATTTGACATTCGAAGACGGTTCCTTTTCTTCTGTTGAATCCGGTGTGTCCTTCGACACATCTTCAACATCAGCTTCTGAAATGTTTTCAGATTCAGTCTCTTCTGCTTTTGGTGCATCGACTGCCTGATTTGAAGAACTAGCCACAAGGCTATCATCTTCTTTGCTATCGTGTTGTGGTTCAATCGTTCCCTCGGGCTCGCCGGTCTGACCGCCATCTACCGATTGAGGGTGAATAAAGTCATCAGCATCATCTTCAGGGTCGATGGCTATGTCATCAATGGATGTAGTCCTTGCTCTTTTGGGTGTGAGAAAGGCTGCGGTCTCAAGGCGTGGGACTGCAGGGATGGTTAATTCAGCCAAGGTTGCGCTACTTTCATCAGCCAGCTCCCTTGATGCTTCGGATATGCCCAAAGAGCAATTATCCAATAGTGCTTGAACCAAATCTTTACCTATTCGATGGAATTCAATTCCAACTTCGTTATCAGGCGCATCAGTTCCGTTTTTCTCGAAATCAAAAATAATGGCACTTCTTCTAAACTGGAGTGAATATCCTTTTTCAATCGTATCTATGAACAGGCTCGCCTCATCTGCAGCATCATTCTCAAATATTTTATATCTAAGAGCTCTCTCCAGATAAAACTTTAAGAGAAGAGCCAATTCACGGCTTTTCAACAATCTGTCAGGTCGGTCATTCTTTTTAAGTGCGGGATCAAAGTGACGCTGGATAATTCTTTCACTTTGGTTAATCTGGCCGCTGATGCGTTCCTTAAGTTGATTGAAAGCAGAGAAATCTCCGACGTCGGAGTAGCACTTAACTTCAATCAAATTGCAGGTAATGGTTCTTGACGTTAAATCCAGATCGAACAGAGCGAGGTCAGTTCTTTGCAAACTGACAGAGTCTTCGACCTCATCTCCACTCGATGACTTATATAAATCGGTATGCGCATCAAGAGGGATGATTATCTGGTTTGAAAGAGCGCCCTGATACTCCAAATATAAACGAGCCAATGAGAGACCGAGAGCTTCCTTCTGCTGTGTATCAGCGGAAATCAATTTTAAAGCCAACTGGCCGGAAAGAGATCTTAAATGAGATAGGATTGCGACCGTTTGATTCTGGCCTGCAGTTAGCCCATGGATTTCCAGCACAGGGCGTAACATCGCTTCAAGTTCATCTGTAGACCTGGATGAAATAATCAGGTTGTGCGTTGTATGAGCGCTGGTTCCCGGGACAAAGTCAATCAAGTAGTCTGGGCGATTCTTCCGACCACCGTGATCAAAAAACTCGATCCCCATATTGCGATCAATTGTGAAAACCCAATCACTTACCTGATGTATCTGGTAGATGAGCTCTCTTTCTTTTGAGTCGAGCCCGAGTGTGATAACAGGTATACCAGCAAAGTTCGCTCCGGTTGTTGCAACGGCAGAAATAGCCGAGCAGATCTTCGAGGTCAGATTTGTAAGCAAGTCATAACAACCTGAATTTCCAGGCTGCAGATTTGTACCTATGCGCGGACTTTTCTGCCAGAAGGTACCACTTTCATCATCAATGAAATTGTTATCATAGTCCTGAATAAGGCCATAAAGCGGTGGAAATGCTTTTTTTGCTGGGCAGACTGAAATCTCCTCTGCCGGGAACACATCCAGTAAAATGCTCAAATGAGCAGCAAACCTTTCTGCATCGGCATGAAAATCTGAATTGTGATGCTTTGCGAGGCTCATCTTGGAAAAGAGATGATTTCCAGTTGAAACTGAAAATGCATCAGATGAATCGTATTTTCCTATGGCTCCCGGGTTTAACAATTGCTCAAGAGCGTCTCCAAGAGTTGGCGACTCAGGATCTGAAGAAAACAGATTCAGGTTATATCTGAGTTTTTTGAACTCACTCTTATGCTGAAGTGCCATAAGGGCATCAGCAATAACGCTTCCCGACCCGGGATTAAATATATTGATTGAAAGTTCACGGACGTAAGGGTGCTGCGAAAGATACCTTTCAATTTTTTCTGCGATAACGGTGCCATTAACGTCAGTACCAACCGTTGCAGGTTCTGGCAATCCCAGTGCCGCACAAAGCTCGGCTATCAGACCGCGAGTATTATCCTCTGTGGCAGGAGCGCAGACACACCAAAATGGATTAAGGTTGTCTACTGCTGTAAAAATACGGCCGTCTTCCACTGGTATTCCCACTGGGTAGTTAACCGCCTGCAGTCCTTCAAGAAGAGCCGTTCTAACTGCGGGCAGGTAATCCTTTCCGTCGGTTAATATTTGCTGAATCCACTCTTGAGCCAGTGTTGACCAGCTGAGCAACCATAGCATTCTCAAAGGATGAGTCGGTGCGACAAAAAGAGCTTCTCGATGTTTCCCTCTAAAGTCGGTTAGAACAACATGTACCGAATCGACCGCAAGAATGTTTTTAAGTTCAATCAATGCAGATTGTCTGTCCGCTCCGGCATTATGCTCTGCATTCCGCATGATGCTTTTAATCAAATCGAAGTATGATTCAGCATAAGCAAGGCACAGACCCTTGTTTTCCTCGAAGGAGAATCCCTGACATATCAACTCAGAACTACCGTTTCTTATGGCGTCAAACAGAAGTTCTCGAGCCGAAAGAAAAGACTGCATTGCTGCAGAGGAAGGCAGTTTCAGGCCAATCTCACTCGGCAGTTCCGGTGTGCTCAGATTGATCTGCATTCTCCAGCCGGAAGGGTGTTTGGGTTCGGCCAGAATCCGTTGTTCAATTGATTTCAAAATTCGGGAGACCGGAATCCGCATGGCACCTTCGCGCCCGAATTTAACAACAAGCAATTCTTGTTTGGAGTTACGTTTTGTTTTTCCGCCCTCAGACCAGTTGATATCTGATATGCAAACATCACTTGGATCTCTGTCGTCCCCCAAGGCTGTCAACTGGAGTTTGATTTTGGCGTGCTCAAGGCTTTTCTCAAACGGAATCGCTCTCTGCGGTGGTTCTTCCTCAAGGCTGCCACCGGGCAAAACATAAAACGGTTCGCTTTGGAAAGGCCGAATTGCATCTTCGCCATCCCCTGAATTATTCATGGGAACGGGGTCGCCTTCAGCAGTCCAAGGTAAAACTCTTATGTAATGCCAGCCTTCTTCGAAGTCGATTTTATTTAGCTTGGTGAGACTCACCGTGCAACTTGTACGTTTGGGGTTCCATGCCTTCACCTTTTTTGATTTTCCAACTGGGCCACCGGCCTGAGACATAATCTGTACACTAAAGTGATCGAGTCCATTAATCATCTTAGGATGCGGATTGACCTCAAAAGCCACATTCATTTTTCGTCGGTCATTCGGCACCAGCACCTGCTGTCCAATCAGCCCACTCAGGGCATCATCAGTTTCATCTACTGAAATGGCAGGCAGGTCTGTTGAGTCAACGTTGAGATCAATTTTGTCCAGAACAATTTCCTCAGCGAACGCCCATTTATCAAAAGAGACATCCCACCAGTTTTTTTCCAGAGCAATTCGGCGTGTCCAGTTCTCCGGCTCGTGTACATCATGCTTTTCAAAAAAGGTGATGAGTGTAGTGGCAATCTTCTTGTCTTGAAGCCCAAGCTCGGCAACCCTGCCTCGAATGGATTTATGTGAATTTGCCAAAATCTGTACAGAGTCAATGTTGCGGTGGATTTTGCCAGAAACATGGGCGGGATCTTCGAATAATTTAAAGTCCGGAATCAGGGCCAGCTCATAGAGACTTGCACCAATGGTCTCTCCATCAATACCATTCTCTATGGCAGTCAATAAAAAACGGACCATGCTGACTTCATCTGCCAAGAACCATTGTTCTTCCTGAAGGATAGAAAAGATGTCTTTGACCGATGCAATTAAAGAAACAGGAACTCTCTGTAGAAGTTGTTCAGTCAGCTCCCTGTAAATGTCGACAAAAGTAAGTTCCTCAAATGTTGCCACACCAAAAGAGTCTTCGGCGCTGGTTCTAAGGGATGTTGGTATAAAAACCAGCAAAGGGCTTCGTAATTCACCATCCTCCTGCGGATTTCTTAACTCAACCAGCTTGGTAGATGTTATCAGATGAGTCTTTTCGGTTGAGTGAGTGTGGTTCAAGATAAAGATGTTGCCCGTCGGGAACTGTTTTCTAAGCTCCAGGCAGAGAGTTTCCATGATGTCGTCATCAAGATCAGTAACCCGCATACAATGCCCAGGGGCTCTCTCTTGAAGAATTTGGCTTATTTTCGGACACAGGAGGGCTGTAACAGCATGGTTTATTTTTTCCTGTGTTAACTCTATAAATGCGTTACTCATGCCTGTCTCCCATTCGAATTATTCTGACCCGCTCGGGTAATCTGATACCTTGGTGTTATCTTCTGTGTTATGTAGGCATCAGACAGGTCTTCGTAGAAACCAATCTCACGTAAGCGTCGTTTGAACGCCTCTAAATTCAATCTTAAAGCTCGCTTATCAAGAATGCTGGAGCCCTGTGGAGATGAGGGAACCCGGTCGATGCATATTCCATATCGTTCAAATAGAAATACTAAAAGCTCTTCTATTTGGAGTTCTCTGGTGACAAATGCATTATCTTTTTGGGTTAACACAGCCAATTGAAGCAGCACTTCAAGTAGCTTGCTACCAAGAACAAATCGACGGGGACTTCCTTTGGTTCGTGCTTGAGCAAGTAGCCCGGTATCTTTGTTTTTCAATAACAGGGAGTCCAGACACTCTGTGATGTACTGCTTGTGGTACTTACCACGATAGGCCATAAGGATTTCGATAAATGAATCAAAGTCACTCAATCCCATAGCAGTCACATCACGAACCTCCGGGTCAACATCATCTGAACCACTGGATGATTCTTCAATTAAGCTGGCTAATCGGAACTTAAAATACGCCTCCCGATCTGTGGAATATTTAGGGCCGAGCAGCTCAACAAGATCTCCGACACTGAAAGACCCACCTGCCGGAGCCGTGAGCTTTCCGGTCTTTTTACTGAGATACTCCGCCATTTCATCAAGCTTCTTAACGGTATAGTTGGCCTGCACAAAGGCAGGAATCTGCCGGTAGAAACGATCCGCTGATTTTCGAGCCATTTCGGCCATATGCGGATTATTCGCATCACCCATACCCACCAACATTGAAATTTTGTAAGGGCATCCTTCGAGTGCCTTCGTTTGATCCGTTTTAACCGGACACTCGCCGGTTGTGCATAACGGATTCCCAGACTGCTGCTTCACTACCTTGGGTAATATGTTCAATAGCTTCAGCTGATAAATCGAGAGGTGAAATGCCATCAGGGTTTTGATGTAATCAACCAGAACAGACCTTGGGATGTATGGTTCATAAGCCAAAATTCTCAGGATGTCATCCGCAAGAATGTCGGCTTGTCCAATACACATGGGGCTCACGCGATTAGGCTCTTTTGAATCTTTCATGTCCTGCGTGACCTGATGATCCAGACGGAGGAGAGCCTGTGTCTCTACATCAACCGAAACATTGGGATCATACTTATCGGTAACCAAATCGATGCCCGGGAAAAAGAAGCGCTTCAAGGCATCTCTGGCAGCCTGACCTTTGCCTTTCCTGGCATAAAACAGCATCCAGTAAATCTGCTCAGAAGCACCGTAATCTCTGGTGTGCTTTGAGTTCCTGAATTTATAGGTGTTTCCATGAAGTGGTCTCGGTGCGGCTACCGCCTGATTCGCTTTTCCTCGGTTCACAACATCCATCAAATCGGTTTCGATCCATTTTTGAACCACTTCGGGATACCGATCAAAACCAGAGAACCACTCCGGGTGTTCCAAGAAATCTTCTAAAAATTCCTCGACAGTAAGATCCCCGCCACGCGGTGGACGGCGGCTGCCATATCCATCATACTTCAGACGAGGGAACAGCATTGTCAACACTCGATCCATTTCCGTGTGATTAAACTCGAGAAATGAAACTTTTGGAGTTCTGAATTCTTTATCGCGACCTTTAACTCCCATTATTCAGCCCTCCTGTTTGATTTGTTAAGCTGCAGGACACCGTCGTTTTGACGACGGACCTGATAGAACTCATAGCCGCTTTCAGTCAGGAGGACTTCCTGATATGGCGCAGCAGACAGGACATTTTTAAAGACCGACAGGCTGAGGTAGAAACCTTCCTCTTCCTCCACGCTCGGGCGATACCCATCATTTAGCCTCATAAGCATTTCATACACATCAAGATGGATGGTCAGGTTAGCCGTGTGCCCATCACCCGAGTCATAGTGCAGGGTAATGTTTTGCGGGAAGGTCTCAAGGAATGGGTGTGCGATGCCCCCAGCCTGCGACTGGAATGAAAAGCGGTTCCCATCAAAAAGGCGGTAGCTTCGTATGGTACCTTTTTCAACTTTTCGAACCCGCAGCGCCAGCTGCAAGCCAAGCCTGTCCGGATTGCTTAATCCTTCACCGCGATTAATCGCCATGAGTATCCGTTTGATGGGCTCATCAATGCCATCTTTGCTGTGTATGGTGTCGATAAACTGATCGAGTGTTTTGTACGGCAGCATCGCCTTCCATTGCTCTTCATCACGGCATTCGAAGAAATGCTTCCGGCGCATGTGGCTCAGGTAGTTCTGGTGCTTTGATATGTGATGATTTCGTCTTTTCAGCGAGAAATCCCGTGGAAGGTTATCAAACAGCAGTCCTATAAGCTCCTCATCGTATGTCGGTCTGATTCCAAAATTAAACCGGGACATCTTCTTGTGATCCGGACTTAAAAAGCCCAGCTCCCGATCCAAAGCAGGATTACTGACTTGCGCCACGTCGATTTCTTGCAACAGCCTGATCAGACGGTCGGCATTATCCTGATGGCCAGCTATCCAAGAGTTGAAGTAATAGCCATCCAGAATCCGGTTCCAGCTCGCCTCACCGCCGTTTTGGTAAAGCTGATGAATGCCATCGCAGTCTTCGGTTCCAACCAGCATGTATGCCAAGGCCGACCGAAGATCACGCATGGTGATATGCAGCCTGCCGCGCAAATGCGTAATTGTATAGAGCTTTTCAAGCCGTTCAGTGATTTTGGGGCCAGCGGTGGGATCTTGGAAAGTGGATGCATTATGGTAGGCATAACACTTGTTTTTCAGGTCGCACTCTTCACAGGCGGACCAGTATTCTGGCTGAGTTATTCTATTGATCAAGCGCTTGAGAATAGAGCCGTTGCCATCGCCCGTGTCAGAAACAACAGAACGAAGGTTCAGGTTGATGACAGAGACACCAGACTCCGGTTGTTTACCTGCCAGTCCCTGCTGAACCATTGCGGCCAGCTCGGGAAATTCTTTTTCATGTTCCAAGAAGAAATCCACAAGGCGACCTTCATTGATCGCGATAATTCTTGTCTGGTTGGTGGGCCAGGAATCCGGATTCTTACCTTTGAATGGACTGAAAAACTTTAGCAATACGGCATCGTTTTGTTCGTCACCTTCATCCTGACTGCCGTCATAGTTGCTCTGGAAGGTGTGTCCTTTAAGTTGGAATACAGTTCCGTTCGCTCCGCGTTGGAATTGTGCTCCCACACGTTCCGCTTCACTTTCAAACTGCTGAATGAAGGCCGTCTTTCCATCACCAGCATTACCACTGATAACAACCAGTTGAAAGTCTCCACGAAGCAAGGCTGGTTTCAGTTTCTCATCCAGATAGGTGGAGACATAGGTTGCTTTACCGATCTCATCCAACCCTCGGGTACCGGCATTAGATATCTGGCTTTGGCTGTAGAGCGTCAACAGATGGCTGACATAAGGGTTGAAATTTGGGCGGTCAGATTTAAAACCCAATTTGGACACTGCTTTCGGAGTCCCTGTCAACTCACCGGTAGTCATGAGCGACCGGTATTTTCCGTTCAGATCTTCCAGATCAGCCAGCATTTCCAACGGTTTCTGATATCGATCTTTTCTTTCAGGTGTGATCAGTTTATAGAGAACCTTTATCAGCCCAGAGCTCAGGTCTGAGCAGCCCTTAAACTGTTTGATATCTCGCGGCTGTTTTCTTGGAGGAGGTGTCATTTCCTCAAAGGGATATGCACCTCCGGTAAGGCATTCATAAAAAGTGATACCGAGGGCATACAGATCTCGATCTATTCGGTCTTCAGCCGAAGGCTCCCCTGAAAGGTCATAATCCGGCGGCAGATATCTCCGGGTGCCGCCACCGCCTTGAACCTCGTCGTTCTCCGAAACCGCCACATTGAAATCAATAATTCGAACCCCTTTATCTGTCCAAAGCAGGTTCGATGGCTTCATATCTTGATGATAAACACCATTCTTATGCAAGTGCTCCAAGCCCTTTGAGGACTGCATGATAATTTGAACGGCATCATTTAAAGAAAGCGCCTCGGCATCAATCAGATCTGAAACGTCAAGCCCCTCAACATACTCAAAAACAATATACGGCGTCTGCTTGTTATCACTAAACCGGTCAGCCCAGACAACCTTTACCACATGCGGATGTTCTGGAAGTTGCGTCAGAGTTTTGTATTCACGGCGCAAACGCTCATAAACACTTCGACGGTCACGGGTAATCAGCTTAATAACTCGAACCACATCGCCAAAAGAATCAAACACCTTATAGACGACACCAAATCCGCCACTGCCTAGTTTTTCCTGTACCCGGAACCGGTCTGCCAGAACATCGTCCCGTTGCAGGGAAGTTAGGTCCTCTGGTACTGCTGGTACCGAATCACTTGAAACTTCATCAACGGACTCGTCTTTAGCTTCGGGCAAAATGATCGAATCCAACTCTTTTCGCGCCACGGCGGCACTGAAGTGGCGATCTTCAGGATCAAACTCACAAAATTTCTGCAGCCAGGCATCAAAGCCCTTGGGTAAATCGGTCTTTACTTCGGATGGCGGAATGGGGAACTTTCCGTCGGCCTCCATCATCTGGTCGATGCTTTCAAAAGCCTGTTCGCCGGTGATCAACTCGTAAAAAATCAAACCCACGGAATAAAGGTCAGATGCGATGCTTGCCTCCGTGGGCAGCCGGTAACACTCTGGGGATTGATAGGCGCTATCAAGGTCCTCAACAATCTGATCTGCAATCGTGCTGGTGCGGTTTTTACCGACACGGGCAAAATCAAACCCCGTCACTCGGGCTTGCCCGCCTTTGGTTACCACGATGGCATCCGGTGTCAAGTTGCGGTGAATTACCTCATGTTTATGGGCATGGTCCAGTGCTGAGAGCACATTACGCATAATCTCCAGCTTTTGATCGAAGGTCAAAGCCAGCGTGCTCTTCTTTATATGCTGTCGTAATGCCTGCCCGGGCAGATCTTCTGTAACCAGCACAACCCGGTCTTCTTCATCGGACACAAAGAGGTCTTTGACAGCAAGGATGTTGGCGTGTGTCGGCATATGCGCCACCGCCCGGTAGGCATTGCTGATTTTCTTAAACTCTTCTTTTCGAGCTTCTTCATCCTGATATGGATCAGCCTGATAGACTCTCAAACGGGCCAGACCGCCAGTTTTTCCCAACAGACTATGTTTGGCCCGATATTCCGTGTAATGATCATCACCGCCGAGCTTTTCTTCAACCTGCCAATCCCTGAAAACAAGCGCCGAACTCTTGGGCTTCGCCTTGCCGGTGATCGCCTTGAAAATCTGGGCATGATGACGCTGAATGTTATCGAGCCGGTGATCCGGAATCCGCTTCTTATCGGAGAGATAATTTATACAGTGCTTTAAATCAGTTACATCCGGAGAGTCAATGCCCGCCGGGTCATTCAATTTGGCATCATCGGATGTCAAGATCACAACGGCCTGCACATGCGCCTTGCGAAGCTCAATAAGGCCGGGGTTACTTTCACGAATAATGGTTGCCAGAATCTTTGCGTGATTACGGAGTTTTGCCAGCGGAGAGTGAAAGGGCTGTCTGCCGTCTGGATACCATTTGGAACCATAGACATCGATAAGTCCATGTGTTCCTTTGACATCAACTAGATAGACGGCATGAGGCGACATTACTGCCAAATCAATTTCAAAAACCTCTTCTCCTTGGCGGAGCTCGAAATTATGGAAAAGCATCCAGTTATCTGGCAGATTGTCACGCAGCAAGCCAATGGCCTTGCGCTCCGCATCGTTCGCCGGGACTCCGCTAATTTCCGCAATCACCTTGGCCATTTAGCGTCCTCCCTCTTTGATAGCTTGCTCGACAATATCTCGTGCCTCATCTTCCGCATCAATAGCTTCGTCATACTTCTGATATGCTAAACGAATCATCTCATCGACAGATTGAGCTTCTGAATCATCAATAATCGGAATAGGAAGTTCCGCTAACAAAGCAGGGTGAAAGTCTTGTTGCATACTTCCTACAGCACATGAGCGAAGTAATCTAAATGCAATATTTGAACGTAAATAGGCAAAAAGAGCACCCTTCGGAATCAAATCTTCATTTGCTATTACACGCAGAAAGTGCTGTGAAAAAGCATATCTAAGTTTTTTCCCTGAAATAAATTGGCTCCTTGCAAAAGAATCAGTTTCATTGATTCCTCCCTGAGCATTCAATGCCGTTGACTTAAGAAATCCTTTTTCAATTCAATCGTAACATGCTAATA
>NZ_DDYV01000111.1:0-8277 GCF_002348205.1 Desulfobacter sp. UBA2225
CGGCGGTTGTACGCATCAAGGCACAGTCCCTGGAATGGGTCCAGGCCGGGGATGCCGTAATCATTCTTATCTACGAGAACGGCAGCCACAGGGTTCTGGTGAACCGGGAAGACCATGACCATGAAACCCTGACTCTGTGGAAGGAACTGGTCCGCACCCATCTGCCCCAAGACCATCAGACAGACCCGCAGCAGATCATAGATATGATGCGTGGAAAACTGGCCCACCAGATCCGCAAGGTCCGTTCAGGCATGAACATCACCTACGGGGTGCTTAACGGAGAAAAAACTGCGGAAGCATTCCTGAATCAGGGTGAGGAGCCCCTGGACCGGGTGGCCCATCTCTTGATCTTTACCGACGGCCTCTCCATCCCCCAGGCTGAACCCGAACCACACAAGGATTTCACCGATCTTGTCAAGACCTACCTGAACCTGGGCCTGGAAGGACTCAAACAGATGATCCGCAGCCAGGAAAAAAAAGATCCCCATTGCCTGGNNCTTATGAGTGAGTTTTGCGGTAATGAAAAAAAAGATCCCCATTGCCTGGCCTTTCCCCGGTTTAAATGCCACGATGATATCGCAGCCATTGCCGTCCGGTTTTAGAGAAAGAAGAAGCCTCTCCGGCATTAATTTTTTGGCATTACCGCAAAACTCACTCATAAGATAATTGAGTTTTACCTCAAATTTTCAGGTTGATATCTTAAATCTTGCAACCATTTCGTTCAGGTGTTCAGCAAGTTTCGACAGCTCCACAGCACTGGTTTTTACCTGATGGCTTCCGGCATTCATTTCATTGGTCGCCTGACTTACGTCATTAATATCTTTTGTTAATTCTCCAGCAACAGCAGAAGTTTGGGTCACGTTTTCACTCACCTCCTGTATCCCTTGAGCCGCTTGAGTTACATTATTTGCTATCTCCTGGGTGGTTGCCGATTGTTCTTCGATGGCTGTGGCGATACTTGTTACAATTTCGTTAACTTCATTGATGATACTTACAATCGAGTTAATTGCGGTAACAGATTCATGTGTTGTTGTTTGAACCGCGGTTATCTTGTTACCTATTTCACTTGTAGCTGCTGCTGTCTGCTGTGCAAGTGCTTTAATCTCTGCGGCAACAACGGCAAAACCCTTGCCTGCTTCACCTGCTCTTGCAGCCTCAATTGTAGCATTCAGGGCAAGAAGATTGGTCTGCTCTGAAATATCTGCAATCGTCTCTGTTACCTTACTGATCTCAGATGCACTTTTCCCAAGCTCACCCACTTTTTGGGAAACCTCTTTTGCAGCTTCAACTGCTGCGTGTGTTGTTTCACTGCCCTTGGCTGTGTTATGTGCAATTTCATTTATGGTGGAAGACATTTCTTCGGCAGCGGAAACAATCATCTGAATATTGGCAGTCGTCTGCTCCGTTGCAGCAGCCACACTATTCATATTTGTAGCCATTTCTTGGGCTGATGCAGATACGCTGTTTGCTTTTTCCGCGGATTGTTCGGAATTAGCGGAAAGCTGCTCTGAAATGGATGAAAGCTCTTTGGCAGACGATGTCAAAGTCTGGGTCGTTTGAAAAATATTCCTGATCATCTCCTGCAAACTGGCTGACATGGTGTTCAAAGAAGTTGACAGCGTTCCGATTTCATCTCGCTGGCCGACATCAAGAGATTGCGTGAAATCACCTTCTGCCATTGTTTTTGCAAAAGAGACACCTTTAATCAGCGGAACCGTGATCTTTTTCGCAACAAAATACCAAATCAGGGTTACGAGGACCAGGGCGATAACAATGACTGAAAGCTGAAATTTTTTCTTGTGTGCGTTAATCTTCGCTATCCTATTATTTGCGGCATCAAATTCACGAACCGGCAATCCTGCAACAATAATCCAGTCCCAGGGTTTAAAATACATAAGCCTTGTTACTTTTTCCATCTCTCCGTTGCCGTCTTTGCTATCCCACATGTATCGCATTGCGCCGACACTGTCTTCAGGCAGGCTGTGTGCGGTGTTTATAATATTTTTTATCGGGAAGGAACCGTCTTCGGATTGGTACTCAAGGACATTTTCCCCATCCCTTTGACCTTGATGTGAAATGGCATAGTTCCCTTGGGAGTCAAGGACAAAAACATATCCGGTTTTCCCGATTTTTGTATCCATGATCGCTTTTCTCAGGCTGGTAACGCTTTCCTGGGGGACTCCCACATATAGAACGCCAACAACGTAATTATTGGTATCATATATTGGTTCGTAAGCCGTGATGTACCATCTGTCAACGACAAACGCCCGGCCCCGGAATGTTGTTCCATTAAGGACCTCTTTGATGACCGGATTTTGTTTTCCGTCAGGATTGATTGCGGGGATATAGCTTCCCACAGCTCTTTTTCCATCTTCATTTAATACGTTTGTAGCAATCCGCAACATGCTTCCCGCTTCGTTCAAACGTTGAAATATAGTACAGGTCCCCCCGACCAACGATTTGACTTTATCAACAATTAACGATTTTTGCGACATATCGTCTGTTTTTCCGATCCATTCCCCACCGACAATTATTTTGGGAAGCAAAAGCGTTTGTTTCTCTTTCGTATATTGATTCACAGCCTGCCATTCAATGGTCTCATTGGACAATTCTACAGGGCCCTGTTGTTTCATGATATCCCGAGCAACGTTTAAAGAGCTGTCGACTTCTTTTTGAACCTGCTCCTGACTGGTCTTGCAGGTCGAATATACCCCTTTAACCAGATGCTCGAAGTTTGCAATAGTCAAATCTGAGGTTTCTCGCTTCACAAAATTTTCAGTTTGGGCATCCTGAAAAAAAGAAATCAGAGAAATTAAAACAATAGGGATGACACTAAGTAAAATACCATAGATCATCAATTTCATTTTTAGCTTCAAGGAACTTAAAATCATAGTATATTTTTTCCTTTTGGCACTGCATATCTATATCCGGAAACTCGGTCCAGGGCCTGGGTCAGATCGGCGATAAGATCGCCATGAAATTCAATTCCCACAGAGAGACGGATCAGGCCGTCGGTCACTCGGGCGGCCAGACGCTGCTCTTTTCCCAGGGAAGCATGAGTCATGGACGCCGGATGCTGAATCAGGGTTTCAACACCGCCCAGGGAAACAGCCAGGGTGCACAGCTTTACTGAATTAAGCAGCGTCTCTCCGGCCTCAAACCCGCCCTTAAGCTCAAATGCCATCACCCCGCCCGGACCACTGTGCTGCGTCTGGCCAAGATCATACTGGGGATGACTTTTCAGACCCGGATAGCGAACCCAGGCAATTTGGGGATGAGCTTCCAAGAACCGGGCAATTGCCATGCCGTTTTCCGCATGCTTTTCCATTCGAATTCCCAGGGTTTTGATACCCCTGTGCACCAGAAATGCATTGAAAGGATCAATAACTCCGCCGGTCTGGTTCAATACGCTTCGATAGCGACTGTAGGTATCATCATCCTTAACAACTACAATACCGCCGATAACATCGGCATGGCCGTTAATAAATTTTGTCAGGCTGTGAAGCACGATATCGGCCCCGAGCGTCAATGGATTTTGGAACCAGGGACTTAGAAACGTGTTATCCACGGCAAGAACGGCCCCTTTTTCATGGGCTGCGGCGGCAATTTTTTTGATATCAGACAGCTCAATGGTGGGATTGCCCGGGGTCTCGATATACACCAGGCGCGTTTTCGGTTTTAAGGCCCCAATCACTTGATCAGTGTCCGAGGTATTAACGAAATCGATGGTAATGCCGAACCGTTTATACACGGTATTCAGTAACGTCAGTGTCGGCCCGTAGACCACCTGTGAGCAGACCACATGGTCGCCGGCGGACAATTCTGCGGCAAAAACAGTATTGACTGCGGCCATTCCGCTGGCACATCCCAGTGCGAACTTCCCCTTTTCCAGTGCGGCTACGGCGTCTTCCATGCCGCGAATGGTGGGATTGCCCATTCGTGTATAAATGTAGCCTTCCTGCCGCCCGGCAAAAAGGGCTGCCCCGTGGCCGGTGGAATCAAACCGGAAGGCCGACGTCTGGTAAATCGGCTGAACAACAGCCCTTGACTCGTTCACCGACGCTCCGGCATGGATACACATAGATTGGGGGGTCAATTCTTTATAATTCATAAGCGACCTCCTTTGATTGATTTTCATAAGACGAGTTAAGATTTATATTATCAGCTTTGCAACACATATAAAACTGCAAACTTTTCCCCATGGATAGTAAGTGCTTGACCTGAGGCGGATTGATGGTATGTGTAAGAAAAACGTGAACTCGAAAGATAAGGAAGCAAAGACCCCATGAAAATATCGGGCAAAAAAACAGCCCCATTATCCCTAAAATTTACCTGAACGGTAAAGAGATTTAAGACAAATTAATCTAAATTACCGGAGGTCCTGCCGTTCAGGCAGGGACTGCTCCATGACCGCCTGCCCGATCAGCTCCGATAACGGAACGATCGACAGTTTCCTGGTTTTAAGTCCATTCAATAGACGCTCAAGTTCGGTTAAAAACGAAGCGAGCATTGTGTTATCCGGTGTCTCATGGTTTTCAGTCCAGGGCGTTGAATCATGGAGCAAAATAATATCACCGGGTTTTACCCGGTGCAGAATTTTTGACGCAATACCGGATATCCTGCGGTTGCCTTTATCCATGGCACGGCAGGAAAAATTTACAGCACTTAATCCCAATTCTGCCAGAACAGATCCCAATTTCGGGTTGGTGATACCTGCAGGGGGCCGGAAAACCAGTGGGCGGATGCCATTGGCCGCAAGAACCGTCTGGGTTTTAATGATCTCCTCTTTGAGGCGCTGACCTGATTTGAGCATGATCAAAGGATCGTGGGAATAGGTATGGTTGCCGATGGTGTGGCCCTGATCCAGAATTCGGGCAATGAGATCCGGATTCCTGTGGGCATTTTTTCCTGTGACAAAAAACGTGGCCGGCACCTGGTAAGTTTCAAGGAGAGTCAAAACCAAAGGGGTTGTCGTTCTGTCAGGCCCGTCGTCAAAGGTAAGAGAGACACAACGAATGCTGCGGGGGCCCCGACAGATAACAGGCAAAAAAAAACCAAATGCCGTCAAAAAAGGAGCGGCCAGACACACCAGAATAAATCCCGCCAGTGGAAAAAGGCTCCACACCGGTCCCCACAAAACAAACAAGGCGCTTGCCAAAACAAACGCAACAATTCCGGTTTTCTCACCTGTGGTCAACATTTTCTCATCTTATGGTATTTTTCGTGCTTCCAATACAAAATTTCTTGTGGTTGAGAGTTCTTTTTTTTCAACTTCCACAAGGGCTTCCGACTGGAAAATGGTCAGCACTTGTTGGCCTGAAAGGTTCGTGTGAAGTTCTCGAAATGCTGTCAGAATTTTTTCTTTTTGAGGAGAATCGAAATTTTTTCGGAAGCACAATATGGCTGGAATCAAAGGGGGGGACTTCATAATAATACGAAATTTTCTGCCAATTTGAGGATTCAGCTCTATCATGGTGCTGAGTCCGGAGTTTGTGACGCTACAGGCATCTGCCTTGTCAAAAAACACAGGGAGGACAGCCTTTGATATTTTTTCTGTTTTGGTGATGTTCACGTTGGGTTCCAGGCCATTGTAGCCGGTATTTATCCCCTTTATTATGGACTTGAGCCAGTATCCGGCCAAGGAGGTTCGAGGTGATTTGTAAAAAATAAGATTATTTCCTATCAAGTCCTCACACTGTTTAATTTTTCCATCTACAGGTGCCAAGAGCACATACTCTTCATAAAGATTACCAGACGTTCGCGTCAGAAAACAGTGCTCGGTTTCAAAATGGTCTGATATGTAAAGGTATTCTTCAAACTGGAGTCCTATGGAATCTATTTGGCTGTTGATCAATGCCCGGCGTATATCCTGATGATTACAGGGATAAAAGATATGCCCTATGAATCCAATTATCTCCTTCTTCTTCGCTAAGGTCCTGGAGGCTGTCGCGTTGCATACAGATGAATTCCATAGAATACTGTTGTATATAATCGTCAGCATCAAGACCTTTTTCTTTGCTGAGCTTTTTAAAAATCATAATTTGAATGCGGTTTAATTTCATAGGCCTGTGTAATTATATGGATCATGGGTTATTGACGTGAAGCTTTGAAGCGCCTGGCCTTAGCAATCAAAGAGGGTGCCCAGCTGGTGGTACCAAGGGTATGGATGTGGGTATAGGTGCCAAAGGTATTGTCTTTAAAAAATCCGTCCTTTTTTTCAATAATCCCCTTGCCCCGGGTCATTTTAAATGCCATGGCACTATCATCATAATCAATGGAAATCACCTTGGAGTATCTGAATTCATGGCCGCGAAGCACTTCTCCTTTGGCATAAAATGGATTTTCATTGACCACTTCAACTTCCGTGTAGCCATGGCCCTGGGGCCGTTTGGAAAGCCCAAACCGTAAGGGCAGGATACCGGTCATGGGGTAAACCACATCATCAAGACAAATACTCTCGCCAAGGAATATCAGACCACCGCATTCGGCATAAATGGGAAGTCCTTTGCGGGACAGCATTTTTAAATTATCTCTGAAAGCCTGATTGGCAGACAGCTGGGTGGCGTGGGTTTCGGGAAAGCCGCCGCCCATGTAGATGGCGTCGACTTCGGGAATATCGGACTGGGATAAAGGACTGATGAATTTAATCCCGGCACCCAGATTTTCCAGGGCTTCAATATTATCAGGATAATAGAACTGAAATGCGGAATCCCGAACAACGCCAATGGTCACAGTGGAATTATCTGTTGCCTGCTTTTTATTTTCTGCCGTATTCATTGCAGGAACCGATTCCTGCCGGTCGTTGTCCACAACCGGCATACCCTGTCCCTTAAACGAAGTGATCCGTCGGAAAAGTTCATCAACATCAATATTATCCAGGGCCACCTGCCTGGCCCGGGCCAAAGAGGTATCGCTTTCCTGGTGTTCTTCGGAAGTGACAAGCCCCATATGACGTTCGGGAAAATCCTCCTGCTTTAGCTTCGGCAGAGCGCCAAAAACCGGAATATTGCAAAAGTGTTCAATATTTGCCCGAACTTTTCCCTCATGGCGCTTTCCGGCCATACGGTTGAGGATAACGCCGCAAATATTGATATCCGGATCAAACTGCATGCAGCCCATGAGTACAGCGGCCATGGTACGGGTGGATTTGGTGCAGTCCAGTACCAGTATCACAGGCAGATCCAGCAGCTTGGCCAGTTCGCTTGTTGAGGTGGTACCATACAGATCAATGCCGTCGTAAAGGCCGCGGTTGCCCTCAACCATGGCAATATCGCAGGATTGGGAGTGGGTAAGATAAGAGGTTTGTACGACCGACTGGGCGCACAGATAGGTATCAAGATTATAGCAGGGGCGGCCGGCTGCCCGTGATAGCCAGCCGGCGTCAATATAGTCCGGGCCCTTTTTAAAGGGGGCCACCGTTATATTCCGGGCTCTCCATGCGGCAGTTATCCCAAGGGATATTATTGTCTTGCCTGAACCACCCCTGAGTCCGGCAATAACAACTCCAGGGACTTTTTCCCTACTGACAGTCATGAATTAAGCGAAAAAATTCTCTATTCTTCGCCTTCGGAAGAATGCTGGATACCGGCACCCTTCAGACCGTACATAGTGGTGGATCCGGATGACCAGTATTCAAGAATGCCGTTTTCAACCATTTTGTTAACAACTTTTTTTATTTCCCTGGGTTTGTCATCGGGGAAAAGCTTGTAAAAGTCTTTAATATAAAATTTGGTTTTGCTGCCGGCCTTTCCCTCAAGCCAGTCAACAACGGCTTTCTCGGCTGCTTCTTTATCGTTCAAAAGATCGCTTGCCATGTTAGACTCCTTTCCTTTCGGTTGAAAGGGATGAACCGGAGAACAAAATGCACCCCGGTCCATCCGATATTAAATAATGTTTAAACCCAAATTAGTTTTTAAATTAGAATTTAAACTGAGTGGACTGACGCCAGCTCATGTAAGCCTGCTGACGGAAATCGTCAATCAGGTGGTGGGTGAAGTCAAGTTCACAAGCTTCAAAGAATTTTTCCCATCCGATTCTCTCAGCCCAGTCACCCAGACGTTCGTATTTGTTGGCGCCGTTTGAATAGGCGTTAACCATCTTTTTGATGGCGTCGGTCATGGACGGCCAGCGGGGCATTTCGTTGGGCAGGAACGCCACAACAACCTTGGAAAATTTCGGAACGGAAATACGGTTGGATACTTTACCACCAGCCATGAGAACAATACCGTCACCTTCGGTGTCGGCAAGTGGCATGGAGGGGCACATGGTGTAGCAGTT
>NZ_DDYV01000092.1:0-3892 GCF_002348205.1 Desulfobacter sp. UBA2225
CCTTATACCGTGTTGAAAGATCTCGAATGGCGGCACATCTGACCTGTCTATTTTTGTAAATGAACTGTTTCGCCTGAATTTCAACGGGAAACTCTATGCCGGCTTTTGTCAGAGCGACACTTTCATATGTTTTCTCATATCTGGCCTGTGTTTTGGCTTTGACATCATCCCGTACTTTAGGCGCGAAAATTTCAACCGCCTCCATTCCGATAAGGTCCGAAACGGGATATCCTAAGAGTTGAGATAACACGGTATTGGCTTCGATAATTACCCCATTGTCGGTAATTATGATGCCTTCGAAAGACGCATTGCAAAGGCTGCGATACCTATTTTCACTACTCTGAAGCTCTTTTTCAATGTTCCTGCGTTCCGATATTTCCCTGCTTAACTTCCGGTTCCAGAAAACGATGGCCCAAATGACGGCACCCAGGATAGCTGTCAAACCTAAAACCCATTTGGTGACTTCTGTTCGGTGGATAGTATGTTCGTCACACATAAAAAACGATTCGTTGCCGATTTTGGTAAGTTCCTTTTGGTGCTCTTTGGCAATGTTTGTAGCAGGAATCGAATCATTTTTTTCGTATTTCATGTTCATAAGGATCGGCCCAGCTTCCTTTTCGTTAAGCCAGTCCTGTTCTCCGGATGTCAACGCGATACCACGCGTCAAATCAGAAGCGAAAATTGCCGATGAAAAGAGTGCAAGCAGAGCAATCCGCGTTAAAAATAATTTTTTATCCAACGGTCATTTCCTTAAATATGGCTGTCGGTAATGAATGTGATCAACTTCAAATCAAACGATCACTCTTTTAGGCAGGCATAAATGTCTGCTGCGGGGGTCGCACCCTGGCGTAAAATTTTGGGTGGTGTTCCGCTTACGTCAATAACAGTTGAACCGGCACCGCCTTGAACCGGACCTGCGTCCAGGATCAAGTCGGCTTTTTCAATAATTTCAGGGCACAGCATATCTATTCGGGTGCACCCGGGGCAGCCGGACAGATTGGCGCTGGTTCCGGTGACAGGGAAGTCAACACTGTTGACCAGGGCCCGGGCCACCGGGTGTCCGGGCAGGCGGATGCCGAGTTTATGGCGTCCTGCAGTAAGCTGGGGGGTAACATTGCCTGCCGCATCAAATACCAGGGTCACGCCGCCGGGCCAGAACCTGTCCATGAGGACCCGCGCCTTGCCCGGAATTCTTGTAACAAGTCCGTTAAGCTGATCCCTATTTTTTATCAATACCAGAATAGGGTTGTTGCGGGGGCGTTGTTTGAGTTGGAATACCTTTTCAACGGCATCGGCGCACAGGGCGTTGGCAGCCACCCCGTAAAGACAGGACGCCGGAAAAATCACCAGGCCGCCGGCTTTAAGAATGCCGGCGGCCTGGATGATGATGTCCAAATCCGGATTGGTTTTATCCACCCGGATGATTTTGTTTTGGGTCATTTTTTGATTTTTTTAAATCAGGCTAAAATTGAGCTTCACGTCGGGCAACAACGACATCACGCAAAAGAGGCTGCCTTCCGTGCCACCTTGTCTGCCATTTCCTTTTTAAATGCAGCCAGTTTCTCAGCCACCACCGGATCAGACACCCCGATGATCTGGGCAGCCGTGATGCCGGCATTCTGGGCCCCGGATTTGCCGATGGCCATGGTGGAAACCGGAATACCGGGGGGCATCTGCACCGTTGCTAACAGCGCATCCATGCCTTGAAGGGCACTGGAATCAATGGGAACACCCAAAACGGGCAGGGTGGTGTGGGCGGCAATGACACCGGCTAAATGTGCCGCATGTCCTGCCCCGCAAATGAGTACCTTGACCCCCTGTTCCCGGGCCTGAACCGCCAGCTGAATTGCCTTTTCGGGGGTCCTGTGGGCTGAGGCCACGGTGACATAGTAGGGGATGTCGAATGTTTTGAGCATGACGAGGGCGCTTTTCATCACCGAAAAATCAGAGTCAGAGCCCATGATTACACCCACCTGGGGCGGGATGGCCATGCGTTTCAATGCCTTGGCCCCAATATCCTTTCTTTTGAAGCAATCCTTGAAATCAATTTTAGCACAGGCTTCATATGCAGTATTAATGGCGTCTGCAACCGTATCGCCCAGGGATGTCACCCCAAGCACCCGACCGCCAGATGCTACCACCTTGCCGTTGTCCATGGCCGTACCGGCATGGAATACCACGGTGTCCTTGACCCGATTGGCTTGATCCAGCCCTGTGATCTCATGGCCTTTTTCGTAAGATCCCGGATATCCGCCCGCAGCAATGACCACACACATGGCAGCCCGTGGATCAATCTTGATTGTATGATTATGCAGGGTCCCGTTGCAGCAGGCTTCCATCAACGGTACCAGGTCGTTTTTCAGCCGCATGAGGATGGGCTGGGTTTCAGGATCGCCAAGACGGGTATTGAATTCCAGTACCCTCATGTTCTCCTTGTCAACCATTAATCCGGCATAGAGAACCCCTTTAAAGGGTGTGCCTTCCTTGGCCATGCCTTTAACCGCCGGGATCATCACTTCTTCCATGGCCTTTGTGCGCAGCAGGTGATCCAGGACAGGTGCCGGCGAATATGCGCCCATGCCGCCGGTATTGGGGCCTTTGTCATCATCGTATATCCGTTTGTGGTCCTGGGATTCGGGCAGGGCAAGCACGGTGTTGCCGTCCGTTAGGACGATAAAGGAGGCTTCCTCCCCGTTAAGACACTCCTCCACCACCACCACGGCGCCGGCATCACCGAATTTGTTGCCTTCCAGCATGTCGTCAATGGCGGTGTATGCCTGTTCAAGGCTTGTGCAGACAATTACCCCCTTGCCGGCGGCCAATCCGTCGGCCTTGACCACGCAGGGCGCGCCCAGGGCTTTTGCATAAAGCTTGGCCCGCTTAGGATCGGTAAAGGCTTTGCCCGCAGCACAGGGTATCCCGTATTTGAGCATATGCTTTTTGGAAAATACCTTGGAGCCTTCAAGCTGTGCTGCGGCCCCGGACGGACCGAAAACGGCCAGCCCCTTTTCTTGAAAAATATCTGCAATCCCTGCCACCAGGGGACCTTCAGGACCCACAACAGTCAAATCGATCTGATTTTGCTCTGCAAAAGCTGCCAGGGCGTTAATGTCTTCAGCGCTGATATTCACATTCTCAGCCTGGGTTGCGGTGCCTGCATTGCCGGGGGCACAGTATATTTTATCTACAAGTGGGCTTTGGGCGATTTTCCAGACCAGGGTATGTTCCCGGCCGCCGCTGCCGACTACAAGAATTTTCATTGGGCTCTCCTTAAATTCGTTCTTTTATTTTCTTCTATGGCAAGTTCAATGAGTTTGTCCATGAGGACGCCAAATTCATAGCCCGCCTTGGCCGCAGACTGGGGGAAAAGGCTGGTGGCTGTCATGCCGGGGATGGTATTGGTTTCAAGAACATATAATTGGTCGTCTTTCAACAGCATGTCCGTTCTGGAATAGCCTTTGAGACACAGTGTCCTGTGGGCTTCAACGGCAAGTTGATGGACCTTTTGGGTGGTTTGCTCGTCAATGCGGGCAGGGCATATTTCGTCGGTTGCGCCTGCCACATATTTGGCATGGTAATCGAAAAATTCATGGCCTTCACCCGGAATTATTTCAATGACAGGCAGAGCCTCAATCTCCTGGTTGCCCAGAACCCCGCAGGTCAGTTCAGTGCCCTTGATATATTGTTCAAGGATCAGGGTGTCATCATTTTGGAATCCTTTTTCAATGGCGGCAGGCAGCTCTTTTTCATTTGGTACGATGCTCATGCCCACAGAGGAGCCGGCACAGACCGGTTTGACCACCAGCGGAAAACCAAGATCCTTTACCTTTTGTGGATCTGGGTCCGGGTGCTGGATGGAAATGCAGATATAATCCGGGGTGGGGATGCCTGC
>NZ_DDYV01000090.1:0-3482 GCF_002348205.1 Desulfobacter sp. UBA2225
GCTACCAGGAATTGTCCGCCACCGAAAGCCACGCTGGGCGATGATCTCAGAAAGCCGCCCGGTCCATCCGATGCTATTACGATCTCTTCGCTGATATTGAACGATCCCTCGGCAAAGGTGATATTCCAATCAACCATCAACCAGAGAACAGAAAAAAACACGATAATGATAGTTTTCATTTATGGACTGCCCCATGGTTGTATGCCCGCCATACTCCCGACTTGTCTTCCCATGCACTGATATATAACCCTCCTTGGGAATCGACACCCGATAGACGGCATTTGTTCATAGTAAACTGTTCTCCGGGGATACCTGCAGCGTTGAGTTCCTGGATGCCCAGTCTTTTACGGGGGGTGTCAGTACGCCTGGCACCGAAGACGGTTCTAACCCATCCGTCACCGTCAAGCCGCAACCAACGTAAACGCATATGGTCAGGCCCACTAACCCAGATGGCGTTGTAGTACTTGGTATACAGCCCCCTCATGCCGGAGTTGGCTCCGGCATGGGTTAAGGCAGGGCCATCGGCTTCGAGCCCCCCCCGTCTTTTTTCCTTGGGACGGAATTTTTTTTCTTTCATTCGATTGATACCGCACACCCACTTGAGTTCACCGGTGTTAACATTGCATCTTAAAACCCGGTAGCCAGGATTATAAAAATCACTGATATAGAGGGTATCGTCGTTCTCTCCCATGGATAGAAGGTTTTGCGCCATGGCAAAATACATCTTTTTAGGTTCTTCGAGATGTTTCAATGGAACAGACGACACCCGCCCGTTTTCTATCCGACGCAACCCGTTGTCCTCTAACCAGAAAAATACACCTTTTGAATTACAGACAACGCCTCTGTAAAGACTTTGAAAAGTTGCTTTTAGAGCAGGACCGTTTCTATGCTTTTTTCCTCTTTTGGGACCTTTACCGGGGATACCTGCCATAACGGTGACCCAACGAGAACCATCAGGTTTTTTCGTTACTTTTCTAAGACAGTTGGGGCCGGTAAGATAAAGCGTCTTTTCCTTTGGATTCCAGATAGGGTATCCCGCCTGACAGGCAGCCATGGGACCTTCCACCGCTCCATCCATTTCCATTATCAAACGAAGTTTTCCATCTGGAGTAATCGTTATGAGCCGCTTCGTATCAGCCGTCATCAATCCGCATACGAGGTAAATAATTCCGTTTTCCCCCTCCACACATTGATCGGGACGCTGTAAGCCTCCTACCTCCTTTGCCGGGCCCTGATAAAACTTTGAGCCGGCCGTACTGTTACCGGCGAATCGATCCACCATCCATCCCTCAATACTTTCATCAAAAATGGTTATCGGGAGCTCCAGATGCCATGTCGTTCTTTCCGTTTCGTTAAGTTTGAACATTTCACCGTGAACCGGCTGAATCAACAGTAGAGTGAAAAATAAACTGCTCCATAGCACGGCAAGAAAAAGGGGTGAATATTTTATGTTCTGTCTGATTGTCATATCGGGGAACCGTAAAAAATGCCTAACGTTTTAAGCCGGGACAGTCTGAACCGTTTGATTAAAGTCTTCCAGGACGTTAGCCTTAAAAATAGGGGTATCTCATAAGAGGCTTATTCTACGGGGTGTCCCGGCTTAAAACGTTAGCCTAAAAATTTTTTTCTCCTCAAAATTGAAAGTATAAAAATTCTGTAACCGATGAAAGTCCGAGGACACCAAGAACGGCAATAAAAGCCAAAAATGCTGCCCAGCGAGCGGTAGGATGCCAAGCTGGCCAGATGTGATGACTTTTGCCAAATGTCTCCCCCTGGTTGACGGCTTCAAGCACTGGTTCATATTTTCTCAACCATTCTTGGGTATTCGGCCAGACCCAGATCACGAAAAGCCAGAATACCAGCCATGCAAAAAGGTTGTAGTGTTCAACTTTCAGCAGTCCGCCATTGAATCCGATACCAACAGTTTCTAATAGGTCCTGCATGGGTCCCAACTTTCCGTTCAGTTTGTTAGGAAGGTTGACCATGCCCTTTAAAACGTTCAATGCACCATGAAAGGTTTCCGCCCTAAAAAAGACCCATGCGATGACTACCGCAAGAAAAGTGACTAATCGTGACAAGAAAGAGGACCAGACCCTTTCTTTTTTTCGAGGGAAAAAATTTCGCCAGAGATGATTGATCAGTAAATAGAAACCATGCAGGGCGCCCCAAACCACATAAGTCCAACCCGCACCGTGCCACAGTCCGCCCAGCAGCATGGTTATAATAAGATTCATATATCTTCTTGTCTTTCCCTTTCGATTTCCGCCTAGGGGAAAATAAAGATAATCCCTTAAAAACCGGGACAATGTTATATGCCATCTTTTCCAGAAATCAATGCTATTTTTTGCTTTATATGGGGAATTAAAATTTTCCGGTAGAATGATGCCGAACATCCGGGCAATTCCGATGGCCATATCAGAGTATCCGGAAAAATCAAAATACAATTGAAAGGTATAGGCCAGTGAACCTTCCCAGGCTTGAAAAAAAGTTAACGACGCACCGTTGTCTGCAAGTGTAAAAACAGGCGTAGCATGTAGGGCCATATTATCTGCGATTACCACCTTTTTAAACAGTCCCACAAAGAAAATGGTCATCCCCACAGCAATATGTATCGCCTTAGGAGTAAAAATCCGCTTCTCCATAAATTGCGGAATCATCTCTTTGTGATGTACAATAGGGCCGGCAATCAACTGTGGAAAAAAGCATACAAACAGACAATAGTGGAGAAAATCATACTCCTTTGCTTCTCCCCGATAGGCGTCCACCAAATAAGCCATCTGCTGAAAAGTAAAAAAAGAAATGGCCAGAGGCAAGAAGATCGTTCCGATATGGATATCGGTGCCTGCCACGGCATTGAGACTTCCTACAAAAAACATGGCATATTTGAAATAGCCGAGTAAACATAGATTAATAGACACACCAATAGTCAGCAACCCTTTTCCGGGTATCGAACCTCGCCCAGCTTCCTGGTTTAGAATACAGCCAAACCAGTAATTGAACAAAATAGAAAAACCAAGCAAAATCAAATAGACAGGATTCCACCACCCGTAAAAAAACAAAGAGGTCAGCACCAGCCAGGCAATGGCCATGCGGTGTTTTTTTTGTTTCCCAATTAAAAAAAATCCCAGAATAGTGAGAGGAAGAAAACAGAAAATGAAAATATAAGAGTTAAATAGCATAATACACCTATGTTTGATTTCCCATGTCGTATTCAATGCCGTTGACTTAAGACACCTCAAAGTATCAAGCTGGTTGCCTGTATTCCAGATGGAATTTTTTATTCTTTTTATTGAAATTACGTTCATATGTTCTGCCAGGTCTTATGGATTCTATACAGGTCCCTATGGCTCGATCTTCAGCGCCAGATATCCCGCCCCGGGCCGTTTGATCAGCAGCCCGATGGGGGCGTTCTTATCGCGGTTGGCAAGGGCCTCCGCGAATTCCCCTGGCGATGCCACCGGCTTGCGGTTGAATTCCTTGAT
>NZ_DDYV01000024.1:0-3973 GCF_002348205.1 Desulfobacter sp. UBA2225
AAGTTATTTTTTCTCAATTACTTAAAAAGCCGCCTACCCGGGTGATGCGGGGATCATTCTTGATTTTGAAGATAGGGCCTTCCTCCTTGCAGTCCATGACCAGTGGCTCGGCGTCCTTGAGAAGTGAGCGGGGAATGGCGATGATCGACCATCGTCGATGGTATTGTTTTTCAGCCATTCGTGGATGTTATCAACAGTTCCAATGAGCGGAATACCCCGCTGGTAGCCCGGATGGAGTGAAACGAAATCCGGGGCAGGGTGTGCCACGAAGTCATGGAGCTCCCCGGATTCCGCTAACGCTGCATCCGGGCTACCGGTCTGATTTCTGTCATCTGTCCCCTGAAATGGGTTGCGGGATTCATCCCGCGTTAGTGCCTTACTGCTGAACTCCTGTTAAGAAAAACACGAAATTCAGAGGAATTGATGGGCACAATCCTGGTCTGAGGGGACAGATTTTAATTCTGTCCCCAACTGAACATGACCGTTTCCCGTCTTCGAAGCTCTGGCGCCGTCCTGGATAGAGCAATTAATGGGCACGCTTCGCTTTGCCCATCCTACCCCTTCTGACTACTGACTACTGACTACTTGGGTTGCGGGATTCATCCCGTGTTAGGAGGTTATCAGGTAAATCCTAAGAATACGGCAAGACAGCGCTCTATCTCCAGCATTGTCTTGCCGTCAATTTTACCGAATGGCTCTCCAACCTTCTCTCTTACTACGGTCATGGTTTTATCCACCATTATTTGGGAAGCTTTCTTGAGTCCGTTGGTAATGCTTGGCTCAATTGTTACCCGAAATAATGGGGCATCGACCATCGTGTTTGTTACAGGTAGAATGGTCACGGTCGCATGTTCATCGAATCGATCGGACTGGAGTATCAAGGCCGGCCTTGGCTTGCCAAAACTACCCTGCATGTCCACGGTCACAAAATCCCCACGATTCATTCTACCCATCCATCTATATCTGTTACAGCATTGTTCATGAAATCTAAAAGTGCAGCATTCGCTCTGTCTGCCTGCGCGGCCAGTCTTGATTGACGGCGACATTCATCCGTAAATTCAGGTCGTCTGGTGTCAGGGACCCAAAGTTGAATGGGGCGTAAACCGGCATTGCGAAGTGCGGCCCTCCGCTTTTGCACTCTTTCGGTAATTGGTGTTGCCATGATATTTTTCTCCCATTTTTTGTTACATGTAACTGTCGGCAGGGAGGTTGTCAAGTCGTTTTTACTATCTTTTTCTCAATGTCATTTACGGCCCTCTTTAAATTTTGACAAAAAAAGGGCGGAGCCATTTGGCTCCGCCCGGAGAAAAAACGAAATTATGACAAGAGATATAAGCTTATTCTTTGTTCATCCTGCGGCGTTGCAGGCCCGCCAAGCCCATCAGGCCGGTGCCGAAGAGGAGCATGGTTGCCGGTTCGGGAACGGGGACATCGGCACTTCCGTTGATGGCGTCATTGCCGCATGACATAGTCCAGTGGGCGTCAAGGGTGAAGATACCGGTAAGACCAAGGGATGTAAGGTCAAAAGAGACGGTTCGCCAGTAAGAAGTTCCGTCTTGACCGGCTGCTGTTGTGCCGTTAGCTCCGGAAACCATTGTTCCCCCGTCCATGGCAAAGGGGTTGGAGGTGGTAAAAGCTATGTCATCATTCCATTCTGTAACACTGTAAAGGCCAAAATCGTCTTTTCCATCAGCATTGTTATCTGCCTCAACCAATTCACCATTGTAATAATCTTTAGTGAACAGGCCAAAATCAAAAGCATACTCATAAGTAGAGGCATTGCCATCGAATGAGAGGGCCAGGTCGCCGGCATAATAATCTTTATTGTCAGTATATTTAACATGTCCGTCCACCAGATCAAATCCAGCCTGTAGTCCGACGAACAGGGTATTGCCCACTAATTTATAGGCAAGGTATTCGGCATCAAAGGTTTGGCCGCCGACACCGGGGCTAATGCTTCCGTCATCATTTGCTATTTGTGTCCAGCCATCGGCGGCGGGAAACAGGCTGGCCGCGTTGGCCGTCTGGCAGCAGGCTGCCAGAATTCCGAGGGCGGCAAGGCCTTGGCAGGTGTATTTTTTCAGGTTGGATGATACATTTTGCTTCATGGTTTAATGCTCCTTGTTGCGTAAAAAGGTGGTAATGATGCCTAAAACGGCTTGATTTATCTTGAAATTGTGCAAGCAAATATTGTGCCAATATTGAGATGTTTTTGCTTGAGATGCCGTCTGGCAACATGCCAACCCTTCTCTTTACTTTCAGAGAAATTTCCTGACCCCCTGAACAAAAAAACTCCTTTTGACCTTTTTGAAGGAACTTTCCAAAAGGCCAAAAGGAGTAAGAGGAGGCAGCGCGATACAAAAGCGCTGTGTGTCAAAGATCAGCTAATAAACAGCCCTTAATTCTTTTTACGTCTGGTGACAAGCCCGGCAAGACTGGCAAGGCCAGTGCCAAACAGAAGCATGCTGGCTGGCTCAGGGACTGGACTTACAGATTCTACCATGACGACGAAGTCGTCCCAATCTTGGTCACCTCCGCCAACTATGTCTTCCCAAGCTAAAACGTATTCACCAGTACCCCAAACTCCAGCGGCATATGGGGGGATCTGAATTGTATCTGTCCCAAGTCCTTGATACGCAAACATATGATCAAATTGATCTGTATTCAACAAGGTGTCGCTATAAAAGGCTGAGTCAGGAGTATCTAAATAATAACCAAAGTTATTACCCGCAAAGTCGATGCCTGTATCTGCGAAATTTACAAAAACTGAGCCATCACCTAGGATAGAAACTTGTTTTTGAGCTCCAGCTGCATCTGCACCCGCAAAAATTTGAACAAAATTTGCAGAATTTGCTGCGTCATAAATGCCAAAAGTGTTGCTTCCTGCATAACCGGCTAACTCGATGACTATCGTTGAAATGCTTCCGCCTGAGCCGGCGATTGCCCAATAATCATCGAGACCCTCTGTGATATAATCTGTGGTGACGTCAATACTGCTATTCCCTATAGGATCTTTTGTAATACCATCTAAAACTCCTTGCAGTGCTGCCCCTGGCACAGCCATTGCGTTCCCAGCCATCAGCCCTACTCCGATTGCTCCCATGGCCAAACTTGCCAAAACTTTCTTTTTCATTTTTTTCTCCTTGTTTCTTCATTTTCAACTTAATTTGAATAGGCAGGACTTTGGTTAATAATCCTGTCCCTTTCCCCTCTTGCTTAATTGAACGATCCCTGTGCTAAATCTTAAGCAAATAGCATGCCATAATTTCGTTGATAGTGGATGGTTGTTCTGTCTCTTGCTAATGATGGTCATGAGTTGTGATGTAACTGTTTTGAATGTATGTGGATTGATAAAATATTATGTTTTTGTTTTGGCGGCAATGGGTAAAAAAATACTATTTCTGGTAGCGACGAGTGAAGTTACCGGGGGAATTTGCGTTAATTTTCCGGAAAATAGAAACCATGGCTTAAAGACTATTTTGAACGGGTGAATGACAGGTGTCCTCGCAAAGCCTTATAGCAAGGGGGTTGGCGCTGAAACGGCAAAGATGGAAAATTTGGGGGAAAAAGCGTTCTTTTTATTTTTCCGGTTTACCGGAAAAATAAAAAAGTTGTAATCTGTTAAAATTGCTAAAGAAAAATGATTGGCAAAGGGAAAATTCCGGAAAACCGGAATTTTTTTATGATTTTCCGGAAAAGTTAATTTACGGGGGATTTTTTTCAGAGAGAAGAAGAGGGTCAGGTCTTGAATTGTTAGTTTTGGTGCTTCGAAAATCGGGGACAGAATAATTTTCGCCAAAGGCCGCATAAGGGACTGTAATTCATTCACACAGAGAGAGGGGTCAGGTCTTGAATTGTTAGTTTTGGTACTTCGAAATCGGGGACAGAATGATTTTCGCCAAAGGCCGCGAAAAAAATTCTGTCCCCTTGGTGCGGTGTGAAGGCAGGATTTCAGCGCAGGGGGAGATGGTCA
>NZ_DDYV01000072.1:0-13167 GCF_002348205.1 Desulfobacter sp. UBA2225
CCAAGACCGCGCTGATCGGGGGGCGGGGGATTGTTTCCATTGTAGGACAAATGGGGGACTCTGCCTGCCTGGTTTGTGACCCTGGACGCCCTTGCCGTAATCTGGCTTTGCAATGTGGTGCTTTTAAAAGTTCTGGTTGCCGTGACCGAATATGTATCCGGCCTTGTTATGCCCTGGTGGGGTGTCGTGTTTACCGTGGCTTTTTATATTCTGGTGGCCCATGGGGGATACAGGATTGTTGAAATGTTGTGCAAGATTATTGTCTCTTTGCTTGTGGTTTGTTTTATCGGCACCCTTTTTATTGCAAAGCCGGACCTGGGTATGGCCATTCACGGGCTTTTGCCGGATTTTTCCCATTTCGGGAAAGCTGAGATTCTGATGATGACCGCTATCATGGGCGGTTCCATCCATGTGACCATTTTATCCATGCAGACCTATACCGTGCATGAAAAAGGGTGGGGGGTGTCAGATCTGGGAAAAGCCCGTTTTGATACGGCCGTTTCTCTTCTTGGGGCATTCGGGCTTTACTGCACGGCCATCTATCTGACCGGCGCCTGTGTACTTCACCCGGCAGGTATCCATGTGAATACCCTTTTTGAAATGGCTGATGCCATCACGCCGCTTTTAGGGTCCTACGCCCACGCCTTCTTTTGTCTGGGTATCTGGAGTGCCGTGTTTTCAACGATTATGCCCACCTTTATTGCTGNNAGGTACCGGCTGACAATTCTGGCCGGGTGCCTCATTGCCCTTCCCGGTGCCTTTCTTTCCGGCAGGCCGGTTAACCTTTTATTGATCATGCTGGCACTGTCGTTTCTGGGCACCCCCTTTTTTGTGGGGATATTTTTATGGCTGCTCAACGATAGGAACTGGGCAAAACAGTACAGAAACGGTCCTGTGTTAAATATTGCAGGTGGCTTCGCGCTGCTGGTTACCCTGTTTCTAGGGATAAAGTGGGTTGGGGGGCTTTAGAGCCTGTTTAAAAATTGATGAATCGGCTGCAATCTCATTTTCATGAGATTTCGCTTCGATCCCCTAATTTTTAAACAGGCTCTTAGAAAGGAAGGTGCATTTGAAAATATCCGATCACATATCCATCCCGGATACCAGTATTGAATTTTATCCCATCCGGTCCCGGGGACCAGGGGGGCAGAATGTGAACAAAGTCTCTTCAGGGGTTCATATCCGTTTTGACATCCATGCCTCGGATCTTACCGAAGAGATTAAGGCAAAACTTTTGTCTCTCAGCGACAAACGTATTACCCCGCAGGGGATTATCGTGATCAAAGCCATGACTTTCAGGAGCGCTGCAAAAAACCGTGAAGATGGATTGGAACGGCTTGCCGAATTGATCAGACGGGCTCTCCGGCCTGTGAAAAAAAGAAAAGCCACCCGGCCGACCCGGGGATCGAAAGAGCAGCGCCTTGATTCGAAAAACAGGCGCAGCAGGGTTAAAGTATTAAGAAAAAAGATAAATATTTAATTTTTGAACAAAAAGTCACCCATCTGCGGCGTTTCCGGAAATTGTTTCATAAAATCTTAGCATCCTTGTAACATCAGCGTAATAATAAAATACTATTTTCTTTATGAGTTAAATATTCATAAATATTTCGAACAGGATTACTCCCCAACATGATTGCAGCCATGAAACGTAACGAAAATAAGGTGCCCACGCCGTATGATATGCTCCGGTGTCTGGACCGGATCAGCGCAGCTGTGGGCCTGAACGACCAGACCCCTGACAGTTTTGTTCAGACCCTGCCTTTTATGGACGGGGATGCCACGGCCGGTGCTGAAAATGAATTTCAGGCGGTGGTTGCGGGGAAGCGGGAAAATATCGACCTGGCCCGGGTTATTGAAACTTCCAATTATTACCGGAATCTTGTGGAACAGGCCAGGACCGGCGAAACGCCCCAGCGGCGGGTCATGGCCCTGGAACGTCTGCTCAAGGATAAAGATGGACAAGATTGGGAAAATTCCTGGGTATGGTTTCCCCGCCGGGTGCTAAACCGGTTTGCCAATCAGGTGTTTAACAAGGATCTGAAGGCAGATAAATCCATCCCCGCATCAGAATACCGCAGGGATGCCGCCTGTTTCGTATTTGAAAAAAACGGGGAAAACCAGGTCCGGGTGCCTGTCTCCTATCTGCTCAAGCTGGCCCTGGCTGATGCGGTTGGCGGTGACAATGGGGTGCCGGAACCGGTAAAAACCTGGGGCGAAAAAATGCTCGCCCATTTTTCCAATGATAACAGTTCGCCGGAGCTTTTTTCTTTTTATCCTGTTAAATCAGATGGTACAGCCAGTCTGGGAGAAAAGCTGGCTGCAGAAACCCTGCTTCGTTTTCTTTTGACCCAGGCCCTGGTGGCCTACGCCGGGCATAAATTTGAGCTCAATGAAAATGGCCAGAAGGTAAAGGTTTTCTTCTCCGCCACCCCTCCCGGGGACCAGAAACGTCTTAACGATGTTGTTTCAGATGCGTTTTACCGCGAATTGTTCATGAGCCCGTGTCTGTCCGGATGGGACCGGGGAGAGGAAAAAAAAGAGTACATGAGTGTCTGTCACAAGGTGTTGTCCCGCAGCCAGATCAATGCCGTGGCTCAGCTCAAGGAGGCCGGCATTATCAACTCCAACCTTGTGGTGCTGCCCAACACCTCCAATATCAGTCTGGCCAATAACGGCACCCATATCAGTCTTGGCAGCACCAAACTGTCCCGGTGCATGTCTGATCCGGGATCAGGGTTTACGGCCCTGGAGGAAAAATATACAGGCGATCTGACAATAAAAATCTGGGAGCATTTTCTGCCCCTGTTTGCCACCACCTATTCGGCCGCCCCCCACAGGTTTGAGTTCCAGGATTTTCACCCGGAACGGGTTTTAGGCTTTATGCCCCACGAACTGATCCATACCCATTTGCGCATGATCTGGCGGCGGTGGAAGAAGAAGGCCCATCTCAAGGTCATGGGCAAATCCATGACCCCCTTTGGCCCGATATGGCTGGATCACATGATTGCAAATATATTCAGGCTCAAAGGGGATTTTGTGCCGGATGGCCGGCTCATTGACTATTTTACCTCGGTGATGAGCACCTTCCAGAGCCCGGCCTTGAACGGCAGTTTGGAAAGCGAGGCTGATCTTAAAAAGGACCTCACCGAAATGGGTGTGTTTGACGGGCGCATGGCCCTGTACCAGCTGGTCCGTTTGAGGAAATATCACCAGATGGGGTATTCCGGGTTTGAACACCGCTACTTCAGCGTGTTTGAAGATGTTGTCAGGGATATGGGAAAGGCTGCGGACCTGCAGGTGCTGATCACGGCCCTGGCCCAGAAGTATCTCTATTCCCGGCAGGTGGACCATACCATGATACCCGATTCCCCGACCGTTGAAAGCGAGCGTCGCCAGATATTTTTTTGTACGGCCATTGGTATCCCCACTTTTTTTGTTAAAACCCGGACCCGGAATCGGTTTTTGGCTAAAATTTTGAAAAATACCGCTAAAACCAGGCACAGCCACAGGTATCCGGGTTACACCCGGGTTCTGGTAGCGGAATACCAGCGGGCCCTGATTTCCCTGATTCAAACTGATGGCGCCGATCTTGTGTCGGCTTTGAACTGTTCATCCCTCCTTGATGATCTGGAAAATCGGGTGAATATGCCGCAGACCCATGCCGCATGCGGCCGGATTACCCAGGGTATTCTTGAAGGTTCGGGTAAACACAACCCCATGTCCATGCCGGGCAGAGTGTTTAATAGACACGCAGAGGCATATTACGGGAAGACCCTGAGGGAGGCCCATATCAGCCAGGGGTTTGAGCTGCTCGGCAAGGCTTTTGAGCAGATAGACCTGTGGGCAAGATATCGGGATACCTCATATGGGCAGGCCCTTGGGCAGATTTTAGGCAGCCGGGATATACTCAACTTTTTAAAATCCATGCGCCAGGATTTTATGGATGAGACCTGTGCGCCTGAAACGCTTAAGAAGTTTATTTACCTGATGGTGCTTGTGGTAAGCCGGGAGATGAAGGCCTGGCAAGATAGATAGTGTTTGAACAAAAAGTCACCCATCTGATCAACCTATCTGGGGCGTTGCAAGAAAAGTTGCAATCCTCACAATTATAAGGTTGCTCCGGGTGCAATTTTCCTTGCGCCTTGCATCTGGGCAACTTTTCGTCCGAACACGGGTTTCCGTTCAAGGACACACTAATCCGCGATGCGCCAAATTCCTTTACTTCCCACTTAAATCTTGATACGAAATTTTAGATTTTAGAATCGAAATTCAACAATTTTTAGATATCAACAGTATATTTCATAAGGGGATCTTTTGTGGCAAACGACGATCTTTCCGTTCTCAACATCGATAAATCACGCATTGCTCGCCGGGGAAAGAAAAAGCACTTTGTTTACTTACTTCTGCTGCCGGCGTTCCTCATCATTGTGGGTGTGCTGTATTACCAGGGCGTTTTAACATTGGCCGTGAAAGTGGATGTTGCCCGGGTTGTGGGGCTTTATCCTTCTGAAGCCTATACCCTGCTCAATGCCAGCGGTTATGTGGTGGCCCAGCGTAAAGCGGCGGTGGCGTCGAAAATAACCGCCCGCCTGGTTTCGCTCTCTGTTGAAGAAGGAAGTCCCGTCAAAGCCGGTCAGGAGATTGCCCGGCTCGAAAGTGATGACCTTGAGGCTGCCCGTAACCGGGCTTTGGCTGATCTTGAGTTTGTGCGTTTTAAAATCGAACAGGTCAAAGCCGAGCTGACAGATGCGACCCGCTCCCACCAGCGCAATAAACAGCTGCTGCCGAAACAATACATTTCCATGGCGGAATATGATGTCGGCGAGGCACGCTACCGCACGGCCCGTGCGGCTCTTTCGGCGGAGGAGGCGGCCCTTAAAGCAAGCCGTGCCGCACTTCGGGAGGCGGCCGTGAATCTGGAATATGCCGTCATTCGAGCGCCTTTTGACGCCCTTGTATTGACCAAGAATGCCGACATCGGTGATATTGTAACACCGGTGGGTGCTGCTGCCGATTCTAAATCTGCGGTTGTGAATATTGCGGACATGGATTCGTTGATGGTCGAGGTGGATGTGTCGGAATCCAATATCCGTCAAGTGTATGTTAAACAACCCTGTGAAATCCGTTTGGATGCACTGCCCGAGGCACGGTTTGCCGGCAGGGTCCATATGATTGTACCCACGGCGGATCGCAGCAAAGCGTCTGTGATGGTCAAGATCGCGTTTCTGGAAAAGGACCGGCAGATGTTGCCGGAAATGAGCGCCAAAGCGGCCTTTTTATCGCAGCCCCTGACGGTTGCCGAAAAAGAGCCGGTCATGGCGGTTCCAAGGGCGGCTTTAATGGAAGCAAACGGGGAAAACATTGTTTTTCTGGTGCAGGACGGCAAAATCATTCAAAAAACCGTCCGTTTGGGTCGACAATTGGGTGATATGACTGAAGTCAAGTCCGGTTTGGCGTCAGAGGATGTTATTGCCTTAAACCCCCTCCACCGCCTTAAGCAGGGCATGAAGGTCGTGATCAGTGACTGATTTGGTTGAAATCATTGAGGTGTACAAGTCTTACCGACGTGGCAGCCAGGTGTTGCCGGTATTGGAAAACATCAACCTGACCATCGGGGTAGGGGAGTTTATCGCATTGATGGGGCCGTCGGGTTCGGGAAAAAGCACCCTGCTCAATCTCATTGCAGGTCTGGATAAGGCCGACAGCGGTATTATCCGGGTCGCCGGTGTCGATATTACAACGCTTTCGGAACGTGAACTGGCTGACTGGCGGGCGCTTAATGTGGGATTCATCTTTCAATTCTACAATCTTATTCCCGTGCTGACCGCCTTTGAAAATGTTGAACTGCCCCTGCTTTTGACCAACCTTTCCAAGAAGGAACGGCGCCGGCATGTACAGGCTGCCATAAATCTGGTTAATTTGTCCGATCGCGGGGATCACTATCCCGGTCAGCTCTCTGGCGGTCAGCAGCAGCGGGTGGCCATCGCCCGTGCTATTGTGACCGATCCGACCCTGGTGGTGGCTGATGAACCCACCGGTGACCTGGATCGCAAATCAGCCGACGATGTGCTGCTTCTCCTGGATCGTCTTCGTTCCGATTTGGACAAAACCATTATTATGGTAACCCACGACCCGCGTGCCGCCAAACGGGCACACGGTGTGCAATATCTCGATAAAGGTGTTCTGGCACATGAATATACTGAAGATTTTGGTCCGGAATGCCTTTAGGCACAAGCTGAGATCCATCCTGACAATCATTGCCATGTGTATCGCCATTCTTGCCTTTGGCTTGCTGCGCACTGTCATCAGTGCCTGGTACGCCGGTGTGGCCGCATCCTCCGCCGACCGCCTGGTGACCCGGAACGCCATTTCACTGATATTTCCATTGCCCCTGGCCTATCGTGATAAAATTCGTTTAACCGATGGGGTTAAAGGGGTTTCTTACGGCAATTGGTTTGGGGGGATTTACATTGAGGAAAAAAACTTTTTTGCCAACTTTGCCGTGGAACCCCAAACCTATCTGGCCCTCTACCCTGAATTTATCCTGCCGCCTGATCAGCTCAGAGCTTTTTTAACCAACCGCAAGGCCTGTATCGCCGGGGGCAGACTGGCTGAACGCTTTGGCTGGAAAATCGGGGATACCATCACCCTTAAAGGTACGATTTTTCCCGGTAACTGGGAACTGTTATTACAGGGAATCTACCGGGGGCGGGACCAGACGGTCGATCAATCCATGTTTTTTTTTCATTGGGATTATCTTAACGAGTCCCTTAAAAAATCGACTTCGGGACGTGCCAATCAGGTCGGATATTACATCATCCAACTGACTGATCCTGACCGGGCGGCAGAGGTCTGCACTGCTATTGATAAAAATTTTAAAAATTCCCTGGCCGAAACCCTGACTGAAACGGAAAAAGCGTTTCAGATGAGTTTTGTGGCCATGAGTGATGCGCTGATCTGGGTGATTCAGATCGTCTCCGGGGTGATCATTGTGATTATTTTAGCGGTTGTGGCCAATACCATGGCCATGACCACGCGTGAACGGATTGGTGAATATGCCATCTACAAAACTTTGGGGTTTGGTGCCTTCTATATTTGGGGGTTGATCTGGGGAGAGTCCCTTGTCATTACCCTGAGCGGAGGCCTGTTGGGGATGGTTTTAACTTATCCTGTCAGCAGGGTTTTCAGCAATGCCGTGGGGACGGTTTTTCCCGTCTTCAACGTTGATATCACGACGATCTATATGGATTTGGGGGTGGCGCTGACGGTGGGTACCCTGGCAACGATTTTGCCGGCCCGACATGCCTGTAAAATCAGTATTGCCGATGGATTGAGGCGGGTGGATTAAAGAGTGAACAAAAGGGGTCTATTTTGAAAATTCCTTTTTTATATAGTGTAAGAAACCTTCTGACGCGGCGTCTGACCACGGTGTTTACCGCAGGGGGCATGGCGTTGGTGGTCTTTGTTTTTGCCTCTTTGCTGATGTTGTCCGAAGGCTTGAAAAAAACTTTGGTGGACACCGGATCCGAAGATAACCTTATCGTTATCAGAAAGTCCTCCACTTCCGAGGTGCAGAGCAGCATCGACCGCCTTCAGGCTTCCATTATGGAAACCCAGCCGGAAATCGCATTCGGAGCCGATGGTCAACGGTTGTCCGCCAGGGAATTGGTGGTGCTCATCAGTTTGTCCAAGCGGGGCAGCAACAAACCGTCAAACGTTGTCATTCGAGGCATTGATAAAAATTCGCTCAAGCTTCGGCCCCAGATTAAATTGATTGCAGGACGGTTGCCCCGGCCCGGTTCCCTTGAAATTATCGGAGGTGAAAATATTGTCAAACGGTTTCAAGGCGTGGGGATGGGTGAAACCCTCTCCTTTGGCATGCGAACCTGGACGGTTGTCGGTGTTTTTGATGCCGGAAAGACCGGATTCAGTTCCGAGATCTGGGGAGATGTGGATCAGTTCATGCAGGCTTTCCGAAGGACCGTCTATTCCAGTCTCCTTTTTAAACTGCGAGACCCTCAGCAATTTTCAGACGTCATAACGCGTCTGGAAAAAGATCCCCGGCTGACCGTGGAATGCAAACGTGAAACCACCTATTACCGGGATCAATCCCAGGCACTGGCCACGTTTCTTCGAATCCTGGGGCTGGCACTGACCCTTATTTTCTCCATTGGTGCGGTGATCGGTGCCATGATCACCATGTATACGGCAGTCGCCAATCGGGTAGCGGAAATCGGCACGCTGCGTGCCCTGGGATTTCAGAAAACGAGCATTCTTGTCGCCTTTTTGGCAGAATCGCTTTTCCTGGGTTTGATCGGTGGCATTACAGGGTTGCTTATGGCTTCTGTGCTGCAGCTTGCCAGCATTTCCACCACCAATTTTCAAACCTTTTCCGAACTGGCTTTTTCCTTTCATCTGACCTTTGAAATCGTTTACAAATCCATTGCCTTTTCACTGATCATGGGGTTTGCGGGCGGCCTGCTACCGGCACTGAGGGCGTCGCGCATGAATATCATTGAGGCATTACGGGCAAGTTAGGAAGAAAGTTTGGTCTGTCCTCTATTTTATATGTATACTGCAGGCAAAAATATCAAACAGGCTCTTGAAAAAGGAGGACTGGAATGGATTGGCTGGTTGAAAATAAGGCCTGGGAGTGGATTTTTTCAGGCATTGGTGTGGTTGTGATGTGTTGGGTGGCTGAAAAAGTACTAAAAAAAAGTAACGAAAAGAGTGAGCAAAGGGGAATCGGCAGTGAGGTGAATGTAACAAACAAAGGGGATGTGAACGTGAAAACTCAACCGAACATCACAAACAGTCAGGTGGGTGCTGTTGGAGATCATATTCACGTTTCCGGAGGGATTCATTTGAATGCCGATAATACGGTCGAATCTGTAAGGCTTGGTGAGTCTGGTCAAGGCAGTCAGACCGCGAATAAGTTAAACCCTCCCGAAAAAAGTCGAGTTTTCAAAAGTAAAAAAGCGCCCAAAGTTTTTATCAGTTATGCCCGTGAAAATCAGATCCAGGCCGAGCGGCTCTATGGTGATTTAAAAAAAGCCGGGGCTGAACCATGGTTGGATAGTAAGAACCTCCTTCCCGGTGAGAAGTGGAAGGCAGCGATTGGTCATGCCTTAAGAGACAGTGATTATGTCATCGTCCTGTTATCGACCCATTCGGTTTCCAAACGAGGATATGTTCAGGCGGAGATGAAGCGGGCGCTTGACATCCTCGATGAATTCCCGTCGGATGATATTTTCGTCATACCGGTCAGGCTGGATGATTGTAGAGTGACCGAAGAGAAACTTCTTGCTCTCAATATAGAGGACCTGTTTCACGACTGGAGAAGTGGTTTGGCTCGAATTTTTAAATCTGTTTTTAGAAATATCGAGCCGGGACCGGCACAACCGTCCAACATATCCGAGCCCCAACCCTTTAAAAAATTCACGGATCTCGTGCTGCCCGGTGGGGCGATGGATGTAGCGTCACATTTTTATATCGAACGTCGGGAAGATGGGGAAGTACTGGATGGTATCAGCCGCCACCGCGGTCTGGTTACCCTCCAGGGGCCGCGGCAGAGCGGAAAAACCTCCATGATTCTTAGGCTGTACGCCGACGCTCGTGAAAAAGAGATGCCGTTTAGATGGGTAATGGTCGATTTACAGAGCCTTGAGCGGCACCATTTCGAAACCCTGGCCGGGATCTGGCAGGTCATTTTAACTGAGATGGATACCCAGCTGAACCTTGGTCGATTCAATGATGCTTTATGGAACCCAAACGCCAATGTCGACCGCAACGTCACCACGTTTCTGGATCGGGCCGTTTTTTCCGGCAACGATACTCCGCTCCTGATCTGTCTGGATGAAGTCGACCGGGTGTTCTCCATGCCGATACGGTCAGATTTTTTCTCCGTATTGCGGGCGTTTTATAACCGGGGGGCAATTGATCCGGCCTGGAAGAACGTCAGGTGGCTTTTAAGCACCTCTTCGGAACCCCGTTTTTTTATAGACGATCTTACCCAGTCACCGTTTAATGTGGGGGTGCGGGTGGCGTTGGACGCCTTTACCTTTGAGGAGACCCAGGCATTTGTAAGGCAGTACGGATTCATTGATCAACTGGGGCTGATAGAAAAGATCATGAATTACGTTGGCGGCCGTCCCTATCTGGTCCATCTGCTGCTGCACCATTTGACATTGGAACCGGCTCGCGAAAATGATTTGTTTGATGCCGGAACCGCAGGCAGCGGGATATTCCAATCCCATATCAACCCTTATCTGTCAAAGCTGCAGGAAAAGCCGGACCTGGCCTTGGCCATGAAAAGCGTTCTGGCCGGAAACGGCTGCAAGAACGTCAAACTGGCCAGCCGGTTGTCAGCAGCAGGGCTGGTGAAAGAAGATGCTGATGGGCGGCTGGTTTGTGCCTGCGAATTGTATGCGACCTACTTGAAAGGAAAATTTTAGTCCATGACCCAAGACGCTTTTTTTCAGGTCGGCGGCACCTTGGAAAGCGGGCACCCGAGTTATGTGGAACGTCCTGCCGATGCAGAGTTGATTGAGTGCCTGGAAAAAAATGAAATTCCACTGGTGCTTGCCCCGCGTCAGACCGGAAAATCCAGCCTCATGGTCCATGCCCGGGGAAAACTTGACACACTGGGGTTTCGCAGTGCCGTGGTGGACCTGCAGCCATTGGGGAACCATACTGAACTCGACCAATGGCTGAGTGATGTCATTTATCAGATCGAACGGTCATTGGGACTGTCGGCCGATACCTTATCCTGGTGGGGTGATCATCGGCGGCTGGGGCCGACCCAGCGTTTCATCACCTTTGTTGAAGATGTCATTTTGGGTGAAATAAACGGAAGGGTTGTTATTTTTTTCGATGAAATTGATTCGGCGTTGCCCCTGCCGTTTTCCGATGATTTTTTCACCACCCTGCGAACGCTGGCCAATGCCCGGGCCGATAACCCGACCCTCAAGCGCCTGACCTACGTGTTGATAGGCGTTGCCATTCCTTCGGACTTTATCAAGGACCGTTCCCGGACACCGTTTAATATCGGCAGGGAAATCACCCTGACCGATTTCAGCCAGGAAAATGCCGGACCGTTCAGGATGATTCTCGGCAGTGATTCAGACAAGGTGATCGGGCGCATTTTTTACTGGACCGCCGGGCAGCCGTTGATGGTACAGGCCCTTTGTGAAAAAATGTACGGCTTGCCGCAAAATGAGAGAACCGTTGACAATCTGGACCATGCGGTTCATGACACCTATTTGGAACGGCAGATTAAGAAAAGCACCCACCTGTATTTTATTCGCAATTATCTCCTGGATAAGCACCATCATCCCCGTAAGACGCTCAAAATCTATAAGGCGGTGCTGTCCGGCACAAATATCAGCCATGACGAACGGTCTCCGGTCCATGCCCGGCTGCTTCTTTCCGGCGTTGTGCGTCTGGAGGAAGGGCGGCTGGTTGCACGGAACCGAATTTACCAGTCCATTTTTGATCGTCAATGGATTAAAGAAAACCTGCCAAGCGACCGGGTAACAATGGTGGCCTATGCATCCTCAACAGGACTAGTTCTGGTGCTTCTCTGGTTTTTTATTATTCAGCCCCTGGTGTTTCCCACGTTTGTCAAAATTCAAAATTTGCCTTGGATGGATTCAGATATCCACTATGTCACCCAATCTGATATTTCGCTGCCCATTTCCATGCTGTTGCCTGAACCAAGAAAGATCACGCTGAACGGAAAGGTTTTTCAAGCAAGCTCTGAATTGGATAAAATCAAAGGCGGCCAGATGTCTATTGACTTCAATCATCTGCGGATCGGAGCAAATTTTTTCACTATTCGATTTTATGGAAAACCGTGGAAAGCGAATGTAGAAGCAGATATGACCATTGTGTATTACCCAAAATTCCAATGGCAGGTGCCCGATCAATTAGAAATGGTTTCTGTTCCGGGCGGTTGTTTTGATATGGGTTGCGGAGATTGGGCGGACTCCTGCTCAGATGCTGAGAAACCGGTCCATAGGGTCTGTCTTTCGACCTTCGAGATCGGCAAATTTGAAGTGACCCAGGCCCAATGGGCGTTGATAATGGGGTTTAATCCATCGTACTTCGGCCGGGGGGGGCGCCTGCCGGTGGAACACGTTAGCTGGCACGATGTTCAGGATTTCATTCAAAGGTTGAATGCTGTCAGCGGACAGCAGTACCGGCTTCCGACTGAGGCGCAGTGGGAGTATGCAGCACGTAGCGGCGGCAAACCCGAAAAATATGCCGGCGGGAATGATTTGAAACAATTGGGATGGTATGAGGCAAACAGCAATGGTAAAACGCATGAAGCTGGCGGGAAATTGCCGAATGGTCTCGGCATCTATGATATGAGCGGCAACGTTTGGGAGTGGTGTTCGGATTGGTATGACAGGTATTCAGAAGGTGCGTCAAGAGATCCAATTGGTCCAGCTTCGGGCGCGGTCCGGATTGGTCGAGCTTCGGGCGCGGTCCGGGTGGTCCGCGGCGGCGCGTTCGGCGGCCCGGCCGAGTTCTGCCGGTCCGCTGCCCGCGACGGCATCCTCCCGTCCTACCGCGACCTCAGCTTGGGGTTCCGGCTGGTTCTGCTCCCAGGTCAGCAGGGGAAGTCTGGCCAGTGAAGCAAGGCACAGAGTGGACCGGAGGGCGATGTGCCCGGCATGCCGTCGGCGGAGCAGGCTGCCGGGGGGATCGTCCCGGAGGGGAACGGCGGACCGCTGTTTGGCCGGCTGGGATGCGGACCCGGCATCAGCGGCAAATCCGTCTAATTGCCTGTGCACATCTCAAGATTTTCTCATACGTCACACATATTCTTTTAGTCGTAAGGTAACACGGTTAAAACAAAGTGCGGGCATAATGCCTGCATTATGAAACATCAATTTATAGACCGCAAAACCCGGCAGGTCAGAACCGAAATCCTTAAAGCAGATCCCGTTATCAGCGCCATTTATTCGCCGATACGCGAAAAAGCTTCCTTTTTGTTTCGTCTGATAATTTCGGCCAGGATGTCCAGCCTGATCGGGGCTGTTTCCTATGATCTGCCTTTTTTAAACTCCCCGATAGATGCCGGAAAATTTATGGCTGCCCACGGCATTGATTTAAGTGAGGTGGCAGGAGATCCTGCAAAACTGGATACCCTTCGAAAAGTTT